>NJBP01000005.1 GCA_005223085.1 Candidatus Aerophobetes bacterium Ae_b3b
TCTGGCAGTTTTTATGGCGGGGTTTCTTTTTGCCTGGCATCTAGACATTCTGGTGGAGAGGATTCATCTTTTAGAATATGGTCTCTTGGGGTGGTTGGCTATTAGAGATACTTTGGGAGAGGAAAAAAAATAATCAAGGCATCTATCTTTTCGGCTCTTTATGGTGGTAGTTAGTGTAGATGAAGCTAATGTATGGGGTTACCCTTCCGAAGAAGTTCTTGAAAGACTGGAAAAAGCAGGGGCGAAGGTGTATCGTACAGATAGGGACGGAGACATTGTGCTAAAGATCCCTCTGGAATTGGTCGAATGATAGTTACGACCTAATTCTCTTGACACATCAGCCCGTGATGGTATTTTAAGCAAAATCAAGGGGAGTAAATATCACTCTTTCAAAAAGGTGTTATAAAAATGCTAGAGTCTAAAAGAGTCCTCGTTACTGGAGCAGGTGGTTTCATCGGCAGTCACCTTACTGAAAGACTGGTAGATTTAGGAGCACAGGTAACAGCATTCCTGCGTTATAACTCCAGAGCTGACGAAGCAATGATTGGACTACTGCCACCTGAAAAGAAGAAAAAGATTAGAATTATCTACGGCGAGCTCAGGCAGTCCGAGACGGTAAAAAGGGCTATGAAGAATATTGACATAGTCTTTAACCTGGCGGCACTGATAAGCATTCCCTATTCCTATCTTCATCCTCAGGAGGTGATAGAGACCAATACTCTGGGGACCTTAAATGTACTGACGGCGGCAAGAGAGGAAGAAGTGGAAAAGTTGGTCCAGACTTCCACCAGTGAGGTGTATGGCACTGCTCAGTATATTCCCATTGATGAGAAACATCCTAAACAGCCTCAATCTCCGTATTCTGCCAGTAAAATAGCCGCTGATGCTATAGCTTTAAGCTTTTATTATTCCTTCAACCTGCCGGTGGCTATTATCAGGCCTTTTAACGCCTATGGCCCTCGACAGTCTGACAGAGCGGTAATTCCAGCTATCATCAGCCAGGCTCTGGTGAAAAAAAAGGTCTTAATCGGAAGTACCACACCTACCAGAGATCTTAACTTTGTGAGTGATACGGTAGAGGGATTCATTAAAATTGCCGAATCAGAAAATTCTATAGGCGAGGAGATAAATATTGGTTCCGGATTCGAGATCTCCATTGGTGATCTGGCTGAAAAGATTGTCTCTTTGGTAGGGAAGGAAGTGAAACTGATAAAAGATGAAAAGAGGGTAAGACCAGAAAAAAGTGAGGTGGAAAGACTCCTGGCAGATAATTCTAAAGCAAGAAAGCTTTTAGGCTGGAGCCCCCGGGTAAGTCTCGATGCGGGACTAAAGATGACGATTAAATGGATAAAGGATCATCCTGATTTCTATAAGCCAGGTACCTATAAGGTGTAGAGAGAGCTGAAGGGTGAGATTATGAAAGCTGTTATTCTGGCCGGAGGTTTGGGAACGAGACTAAGGCCCTTAACGTTTTCTATACCTAAGCCGCTCCTTCCCATTGGCGAAAAGCCGATCCTGGAGTTTATCTTTGAACACTTGAGAAAGTTTGCCATCAAAGAGATTATTCTTTCCACTGGCTATCAATCCGAACTTATAAGAGCATTTTGTGGTGATGGGTCTAAATTTGGAGTAAAAATTGATTATGTGAAGGAGAACAAGACCCTGGGTACAGCAGGTCCTCTTTCATTGATGCGAGATAAATTCTCAGAGGATGAGACCTTTATCCTGATGAATGGCGATGTGGTTACCAAACTGAATTTTTCCAAAATGGTCCGATACCATTCTGAACACAAATGTCAATTAACCATTGGATTTGCTGAGTTTGAGTATAAGTCACCCTTTGGGGTCTTAAAGATCGAAGCCGGCAGGCTCAAAGAGATTCTCGAAAAGCCAAGCAAAGTTTATGATATAAGTGCCGGAATTTATGTGGTGAACTCATCAGTGCTTGACTTTATTCCTCATAATACTTTTTTTACTGTTCCTGATCTGGCGAAAGAGTTATTGAGATTTGGTAAAAAAGTAGGGACTTATAAGATTGAGGAATTCTGGGTGGGGATTGAGCATATTGATCAGTTTGACGAGGTTCTAAAAGAGCTGAATAAAATAGATATCGGTCAAAGAGGAAAATTTCGTGCTCAATGAAAATAAAATTATGGTTTTGATTCCTACCTACAACGAGGAAAAAAGTATTGGGGGGGTTATCAGGGGGGTGAGGGAAATTTTACCCCAGGTAGACATAGTGGTGGTTGATGGAGAATCAAGTGATTCCACCGAGGAGATAGCCAGAAAGTTGGAGGTAATTATATTGAAAGTTCCCCACAGCTTGGGAATCGGAGGAGGAGTAGAAACTGGATTCAGTTTTGCCGATCTAAGAAGATATGATATGGTAGTTAGAGTAGATGGTGATGGGCAGCACAGTCCCGACCAGATTCCTAGATTAATGCAGCCAATACTGAATGGTGAAGCAGATGTGGCTATAGGTTCAAGGTATATTGGGGCAGGAGATTATAAAGCTTCACTATCCCGAACCTTGAGTATAAAGTTATTTTCTTTAATAATTTCGGCCATCATCAGACAAAAGATTACCGATGCCACTTCCGGATTTCAGGTGGTCAATGGTAGAGTGATAGAATTTTTATCCCGGAGCTACTTTTTTGACTATTCGGAGGTGGAGGCCATCGTTCTTCTTAGGAAAGCGGGCTTTAAAATTCTGGAAATTCCCGTGATTATGGAAAAAAGAACGCAAGGATCCTCATCTTTTACATTTGTCAGAGCCTTTTACTATATCTTTACGGGAGTGCTTTTGCTTTTAATCAGTTTATTGAAGGGGAAAACCCTGAGGAGGGATTAAAAAGATGTCTTTGCAAATTAGATTAATGGCCATATTGGCGTCTTGCGTGATGCTGATAATTGTGGTGGATCTTATCCGAAGAGAAAAACTGAGAGCCCAATATTCACTGTTCTGGCTTCTGGTGGGATTCATTTTTTTAATCTTTTCTCTCTGGACGAATTTGTTGAACCTGGTGGCCAGAATTATAGGTATTTATACTCTTCCCAATGCTCTGTTCTTTATCGGATTCGTCGGGACAGTGGTTATTCTCCTTCATTTTTCAGTCATCATCTCCACATTATCAATTGAAAATAAAAAGCTGGTAGAGAGATTGAGCATCCTCAGCTGGAGGGTAGAGGAGTTGGAAAAAGGTACAAAACCAAGGGGGAAGCGTAAGAATAAATCAAATTCATAGTCGTTTCAAAGGTCTCTCACTAGGTGAGCTTCTTCCCATGATGAGAAGTCTGGTAAGGAAGATTGGCTGGATCGTACTGGCTGGTTGGGTGGTCTTTATCTACGGTAGTTATCTTCGGCGGGGAATAGATGTCTGGGTGAGAGTAGGAGAGACCTTTTTCAGAATCTTTCTTCTTTTGCTTTTTATTCTGGTAGCGGCCGGCCTGGGAAGAAAGATTTTAAAAAGGTTACGGTTTGAGGCTAGTTTTCCCTTAGAATTTTCGTTATTTGCTTTGGCTATAGGCTTAGGAGTATTTACTTATCTACTCATCGGTTTTGGCCTCGTGGGGCTTTTTAGCCCCTGGGCTGTAAATCTCATCATAGGAGGGATGTTCTTTTTTACTTATAGAGAGATAAGAGAGATTGTTCAGGAGACGAAGGCTAAATTCCAAAGCTTAATTACCTCAAAAATACCCCTCATAGAGACAGCATTAATCCTGGTTTTTTTTGTCCAGTTAGTTTTTAATTTAGTGGGAGCTTTGGTTCTGCCTTCCAGTTGGGATGGCCTGGGTCAGCACCTTGCCATTGCTAAAGAATGGGTGCGGCATCAGCGTCTGGCCTGGGTTCCCTATATTGATATCGGTCGTAACCTGGAGCCATTTAACATTCCTGTTCTATATGGGATGGCCCTGCTGGTTAAAGGCGCTATCCTGGCGAAGCTCGTTCACTTTACTTTTGGTGTCTTAACCGCAGTGGCAGTGTATACTCTGGGCAGAAGATATCTCTCCCATCAAATGGGATTGTTGGCTGGCACAATCTTTTATACCGTGCCGATTGTTGGCTGGGAATCCACCACAGCCCTGGTTGACTTAGGATTTACTTTCTATGCCATCCTGTCAGTCTACGCTCTCGTTAATTGGATTGTTTCCCGTAGGAGGGGTTGGTTGGTGATCTCAGCGGTGATGAGCGGCCTGTCTCTTGGTTCTCATAATGCAGGGTTTTTGCCCATGGCGATTCTCTCTCTGGGGATTCTGCTAAGCGGCTGGCCCTTTAACCGAGGAAAATTGGTAATGGCATTCAAAGGTCTTATTTTATTTGTCGCCGTAGCTGGATTAATCGGTTGTTTCTGGTATCTGAGGCACTTCATCTTTAGCGGAGAGTCGATTTTTGATTTTTTGCACTCCTATTCCTGGAGTTTTAGACATTTATTTAGGCGGCTATTTTCGTTGGTTACCGGAACACCGGCTTTGGCCAGTGGTTTTCGTCTTCGTCCTCTGACACCATATTTTCTTCTTCCCTGGAAGATTACCGTGTATCCCGGTAAATTCCATGGTCTTGGTGCCATTGGATTCTCCTTCCTCGTCTTTTTGCCATTTCTCGTTTTCACCCGAATCTGGGAAGATAGGCCGCTAAGGTTCATCCTATACTATTCCGCGGTGTATTTTGTCTTCTGGGCCGTTTGTGCATCTGACAAGCACTACCTGGTACCACTCCTGCCTTTTTTTAGCATCCTGGCAGCCTATGTAGTAGGGGAGTTCTCGCGTTCCGGTAGGGTGCTTAAGGGTGGTCTTTTTACTTTTCTTATCCTCACCTTTGTCTTTCAGATGGTTTATCAGGCCCCTGAGGGCCTGGATAAAGTGCATCAGCGATTCTTGGTTTTTGCTGGTTTGAAATCCCAGGAAGATTACATTTTGGAGAATGAGGAGACTTACCCTGTCTATAATTGGATCAATGAGAACCTGCCCTCTCAGGCCAAAATCTTTGTGGTAAATGACCTTCGTGCTTTTTACTGTGATCGTTCTTATGTTACAGCTATCATTGAGGGAAAGAAGCCCCTTAATTACTCCTCACTTCAAAATGGCCTGGAACTTCTGGCAAAATTCAAGCAGGCCCAAATTACTCACGTGGTAATTAATCAATATCGCTGGGATGTTCGTTTTGGTAAAGATAGGTGGCCTAAGCTTATGGAAGAGCTTAGAAAAGAGCACCTCCAGATTCTTTACCATCGATATCCTTTTCGAGTCCTCAAAGTAATCTACTAAGTGATTATGAATACAGTGGTAAATGCTTAGTAAACGCCGTGTCACATTGAATTTTCAGGGTAGCCGCACCCTTTAGGGTGCGCATAAACGCAGGCTAAGATTTTGCGCAGGCTGAAGCCTGCGACTACCAAAAATGACGGGGTTCACTGAATACTTACGTACAGGGAAAGCAACTTGTAATCATTTAAGGAAAGAAAGGTATGAGTAAGATAAAGAGAATCGCCGGATTTTTTAAAGGCTCCTATTTGAACTTAATTCCCTCTACATATCGCCAGGATGCATCGGAGCTAACTACCCTATATAAGTGGCTCTTGATTGGGCTTTTAATTAGATTAGCCTTTATGCCTTTCACCGTCTATTATCCTGATCTTTTGGCGCTTTACTGGCGTTCTTCCTGGATAGCCTACCAAGGACGAGTTCACACCATAGGTGGAGGTGATCTAATTATTCATTTTTTCCATGCCTTTTTTTTATGGATCTTCAAGCCGTTAATGCCTTATTTTGACACAATTCTTAACGACCCAAAAATGGGTCCCGCCGCCACCTACCGAATGTTTCAGACTTTCGGTATGCATCCGTATGTGTTCCGAACGCTCTTCCTTTTTAAGGTACCCTACTTGATTTTTGATTTAGGATGCGCATTTTTGTTTTTGCACCTTTTTAAGGACCGTAAAAAAGGATCAGCAGCCTTTAAGTTTTGGATGGTCAATCCCATTGTTATATTTGCCACCTATATTGCAGCAAGATATGAATCAGTGGTTATATTCTTTGTTCTATTAAGTTTATACTTTGCTAAAAATAACCAATGGCGAAAATCAGCCCTCTGTCTGGGCGGAGGTATCATTATCAAATTCTATCCCCTTTTTTTCTTGCCTTTGTTCATAATTCTTCGGGGAAAGAAGTGGCTAAAATCTCTAGAGTTTGCCTTCCTGGCTTTCATTCCTTACGCATTCCTACTTTTTTTAGCTCACTCATTTCAGCGGGCCGGAGAAGTAGTAGGAGTGGTCAGAATTTATAATGTGGATCATCTCTTAAGAATGAATTTTTCTCTTGTAGGATTGGATGTCATATTTGTTTTTGTGGCAGCATACATGGTCATACTGTTGTCCCTTGCCACTTATTCAGAGTACTCATACGAGAAACTATGGAAATCTATGTTTGTGGTAATGTTGCTCCTTTTTGCCACCTGTCATTTCCATGTCCATTATTTTATGTGGCTAATTCCATTGTTAACGCTTCAAGTTGCAGAAGATAAAAGATTCACCAGACTCTTTATTGTTCAGGTTCTATGTTTTGTGGTTTATAGCTGGCAGTGGAACAGACATTTTTTTGGTTACCTCTTTACCCCGCTTAACTTCCCTTATTTTGCCTGGGGGGTACCAAATCCACTGGATATTGTAGCTCGATTTTATTCATATACCAGAACTCTGGGTATTGCTCGTAGTATATTTTCGGCAGTTTGTATCTGGATGATATATTTGGTGGTGAGAGACGCTTTCATAAAAAAGGCAAAGCTTGGTGAATTATAAAAATTCCCGGATTGTATGGTGGTAGGTCTCCTTCAACAGATGGTGTGTTGCAGGATTATGGGAATCTGGTAAATTAGGGGTATTGAGGAAAGACGGCAGAAAAATCGGAGGCTACGTATTCTCATGGCCAAAATTTCAGTGATTTTACCAACCTACAACGAAAAAGGAAACATAGTGAAGCTCATAGAGAAGATCTTCAGCAACTTACCTGAAGATATCGAGATAATTGTGGTTGATGACGATTCTCCGGATGGGACCTGGAAGGTGGTAGAAAACATCAGCAAAAGAGATGGCAGAGTAAAATTAGTCAGAAGAATTAACCAACGGGGTTTAACGAGTGCTATTACCCAGGGAATTTCCTCATCTAAAGGACAAATAGTTGTTTGGATGGATGGTGATTTCTCTATGCCTCCAGACGTTCTTCCTCGACTGGTGGGAGAAATAGGTGCTTTTGATATTGTAGTTGGCTCACGCTATGTTAAGGGTGGAAAGGATATGAGATCTTCGCGTTTTAGAGTCCTGATCAGTAAGGTATTTGATACACTTGCTCAGGTATTTCTCCAGGTGCCGGTCAGGGATCTTACTACCGGTTTTGTATCGGCCAAAAAAGAAGTCTTTAATACAGTTAGTATATCGGGAGAGTATGGGGAGTATTGTGTAGATTTTCTGTACCGGGCTGTAAAACAAGGATTCAAAGTAAAGGAGATCCCATACGTATGTCTACCCAGATTGACAGGGCAAACCAAGACCAACCCCAATATTTTTAAACTCATCCGACACGGATGCATATATATATGGACAGTCCTGAAATTAAGGTTCTCTAGACATAGTTTATCTACTAAAAGGAGAGGTTAGTCGAATGATCAAAAAGATCGAGCTAAATTTGAAAGAGTTAGGAGATTTGGCGAAGATAATTCCCGGTCCAGAGCCAAGATTAAGAGTCTCACCAACTCTGGGCAGGATCATCCCCGTTTGCGAGCCAAAATTGGATGGCAACGAATCTACATACGTGGCCAGATGTCTGGAGACAAACTGGATTTCCTCTACCGGAAATAATATTGAGCAATTTGAAAAAAAATTCGCCAGATGTTGTGGGACCAGATATGGAATATCCTGCACTAGTGGAACTACCGCTTTACACTTAGCTTTAGTCACCCTGGGTATTGGAAAAGGAGATGAGGTCATCATACCAACATTTACTATGATCGCTACGGCTAACGCGGTTACCTATACAGGCGCAACACCTGTTCTCGTCGACGCAGAGCCTGATACCTGGAATATAGATACAGAACAAATTGAAGAGAAGATAACCGAAAGAACCAGGGCCGTAATAGTGGTTCATACCTATGGTCATCCGGCAGATATGGATAAGATCCTGAGTATAGCAAAAAAATATCATTTATATGTGGTAGAAGATGCGGCTGAAGCTCACGGAGCTGAGTACAAGGGAAAAAAAATAGGAAGCATCGGGAATATTGCCTGCTTCAGTTTCTATGCTAACAAGATTATCACCACCGGGGAAGGTGGTATGCTTACCACTAATGATAAGAAGATAGCTGAAGTAGCAAAAGAACTCAGAAGTCATGCATTTTCAAAAGAGAGACATTTCTGGCACCAGTATATTGGTTACAACTACCGCATGACCAATCTCCAGGCAGCTATCGGTCTTGCACAGGTGGAAAGATTTGATGAATTTGTCCAGTTGAGAATAGAACACGCCAGGTTATATAATTCTATGTTGAAAGGGATAAAAGGGATAACCCTTCCTCCTGAAACCAAGGATGTAAAGAACGTTTATTGGATGTATTCAATTCTGGTAGAAGATGAGCTTGGCATTAGTAGAGATGAGCTCAGAGGGAGGCTGGCAGAAAGAGGGGTAGAGACCCGGACATTTTTCATCCCCATGCACCTGCAGCCGATTTATTTCCGCAGATACCCTCAAAGGTTTCCCATAGCTGAGGAACTATGCCGAAAGGGAATGTATCTTCCCTCCGCTTCCAGTCTAACAGAGAAAGAGATTAATTACGTTGTGAAATCGATAATATCTGTGATCTAAGGTTATGGCTAGCACAAAGGGAATTTCTTTCAGAAAGCTGGTGGTCTTTGTAACGTGGATCTATCGAATGTTCATAATGAGAGTGTTTCCTGAGGAAGATCGACTCATTTTTCTAAAATGGACTCTCATCGGTCTTCTTATCCGCCTGGCATTCATGCCTTTTGCCCTGCATGGAGACCTGGTGGGTATAAATAAGTTCGCCTTCCTTTTGATTCATCGAGGCTATATTCCTTCTGCTCGAATGGACTATCCCCCTCTAGCTTATTTTAGTATAGCTTTTTTCCAGTTTTTGTTTAAACCACTCATGCCGGACTTCGGATATGCTCTAGATTCGGGAAATCCTCTTTGGGGTGAGAGTCCCCATCTTTTCAGGTATCTTTTCCTTTTAAAGTTCCCTTATCTCATTTTTGATTTCGGAATCGCATTTTTACTGCTTCGGTTGGTAGACAATAGAGAAAAAAGACTGACGGTTTTCAAATTGTGGATGCTAAATCCCCTCATAATTTTTGCCTGTTACCTTCATGGACAGTTTGACATTATGCCCACTTTCCTGGTAGCATTGAGCCTTTATTATGTTTGGAAGGGAAAGTTAACCGTCTCCCTTATTTTATTGGGACTGGGGGCCTCCTTGAAGCAGTTTCCCCTCTTGTTTTTGATTCCAGCTCTTATCCTTCTCGGAAGGACTAAGCTGCAGAAATTCAGGCTCTTGCTTTGGGCGGTAGTTCCTTACCTGCTTCTGACCTTTCCCTATTGGGGAGCTGGCGGCTTTAGACAAATTTTTACCACCGGGGGTGGCTACGATGAGAGAGTTTTAGAGTTATATGTAAACATAGGTTCTCACAGGGTATATGTCTTTGTAATAGGATACGCAATAATCTTGGCCTTTATCTATTTTCACAGCCTTGCTAGGAGTTCTAAACAAGCATTTCAAAAATTATTACTAGCTGAACTGGTAATCTGTTTGTGGTTCTATGCTACAGTTTATTTTCACCCCCAGTGGGTTGTCTGGATAATGCCTATGCTAACTCTTTTTGTGGTAGGACACAGGAAGCTAACTACTCTTTACTGGATGCTAATTATTTGCGTTTTCGTTTATTTTACCCTGGAGTGGGGTGGGTTGTTAACAACCTGGCTCTTTAGTCCCATCGACCGAGTCTTTTTTCATTCCCTCATAGGTCCGGGTGAAATTGTTTCTTATTTTTATCCCTCTCGTAAGTTTCTCTATATTTTTCATAGTATTTTCATCGGAATATCGTTTTGGCTAATATATCAAGCTTTCAGGAGTTTTCTCCAGGAGAGGAGCGAAAATGAAGAATAAGAAAATTATTTTAGCGGCTGTAACATTACTACTGCCAGTGGCTTTTGGCTATTTTTGGGGCACAGGATCAAGAGGTTCTCAGATTGGTTCAGATAATCTCGTTCTCAACGGCGGTTTTGAGACTCTAAGCAGGGGCCGACCTGTTTCCTGGAAAGAGAGTAGGAAGAGGGGCTGGAAGATTGAGACAGAGCAACCTTATGAGGGAGATAGGACCATGCAGGCCACCATAGCCTGGAGTTGGCTCCAGCAAGAAATTAAGGCCAAAGCTAACAGAAATTACATCCTGAAAGCTTATATAAGATCGGATATCGCTATACCTGAGAAGGAAGATTATGCCAATACTTTTCTAACTCTGGAGTGTCTGAATTGGAGAAAAAAGATTATCAAAAGGGATTATGGCATCGTTAATGCTGCCTCTTCCTGGCAATTAAAAATAAAAGAGATTCATGCTCCTTCAGGGACCAGGAAAATCAGAATAAAGCTAGCCAAAAGGCAGGGAGAGGGAAGTGTTTGGTTTGATGAGGTTAAGTTATTTGAAGTGCCACCAAGCTTGGTACTTAATCCCAGTTTTGAAGTTCTAAAGAAGGACAGGCCTGTTTCCTGGAAAGAAGATCCTCTGGGTGGCTGGAAGATTGAGACAGAGCAGCCTTATGAGGGAGATAGGGCCATGCAGGCCACCATAGCCTGGAGTTGGCTCCAGCAAAAAGTTCAGGTTAAACCAGGCAAGTACTATCTCCTGCAAGCTTATGTAAGATCGAATATAGCTATACCTGAAAAAAAAGATTATGACAACACTTTCCTTGGCCTGCAGTGCCTGGATGAGAAGGGCCAGCTTATCAAAGAAAACTACGGTATTACTAATGCTACTTCTTCCTGGCAGCCAAAGATGCAGCAAATCTATACTTCTCTTAAGACAAAGAAGATCAGAATAAAGCTAGCCAAAAGATTGGGAGAGGGTTCTGTTTGGTTTGATAATGTCAAATTGTTTGAGATTCCTTTCTGTGTAGTCTTTAACCCCGGATTTGAAATTCTATCCGGGGATAAACCGGATTCCTGGAGGGAAGATCCTAAGGGAGGATGGAAGGTTACCACAGAGGAGCCTCACGCAGGGAAAAACTGCATGCAAGCTACCACAGCCTGGAGTTGGTTATGGCAGGATATTTCGATCAGACCTAGAAAATACTATATTTTGAGAGCCTACGTGAGGTCAAATATTATTGTGGTTGGGAAAGAAGACCGTGACAATGCTTTTTTCTCTCTTGAGTGCTTAGACAAAAAGAGTAAGGTCATTACACAGACATACCAGACTTTTAATGCTAATTCTTCCTGGGAGCAAAAGGAAGGGGCTATCTGGACCGCGGAAGACACCGATAAGATCAGAATAAAGCTAGCTAAAAGGCAGGGAGAGGGAAGTGTTTGGTTTGATGATGTCGAGCTGGTAAAACATCCAGTCGTGGCCAACATTTTCAAGGATAAAGGATTCTTTATCTTCTACATTTCTCTATATCTGATCCTGGGAATATCTCTCCTGAGGCTGGTTCTGAAGAAAGGTGGTTGAGAATTAGAAAAAGCTAGTCGGTGGTTTTAATATAGGCCCGGATACAGAAGGCTGAATTTTCTCATAAAAACAAGGGAGTATCCAATTACAGAAGAAACTAGGGGAGTGTATCGAAAACAGATAGCCAGAGCTACAATGGTGGTGGCATTAGTGGTGGTTACCAATAAATTATTAGTTTTTGTACTAGAGATTCTACTGGCGGCCTGGTTTGGCACTACCTTCATCAAGGATGCTTATCTGGTAGCTCTAGTGATACCAAATCTTATTTTTATAGTTGGAGTTGAGGCAATCACTGTCACTTTGGTTCCCTTGTTTATGAGGTTGTTGTCCAGAGAAAACTCCGAGGAGACCTGGTCCATTGTCAGCTCAATAGTCAACATTACCTTAATTTCTTTAGGTGGAATCTGTGTAGTCTACGTTCTTTTAGCTCCCTGGATAATTTCTCTGATCGCCCCCGGGTTTAGCCAGCAAAATCTGGTCTTGGCCACTAAATTGACCCGTATCATCTCTCCTATCATAATCTGGGGAGGACTCATAGGACTTTTGGTTGGCATACTAAACTCCTTTAAGCGATTTACACTCGCTGCCTTTAGACTAACTTTCTACAATCTAATAGTCATTGGTTTTGTTTACCTTTTTCATTCTCGATGGGGTATAATTTCATTGGCCCTGGCAGTTACTGGAGCCTCATTCTTTCAGGTGGTGGTACTTTTATTAGGTCTGTGGGAGAAAAGGAGGAACTATAGACTGAGTATAGATATTAGTCATCCTCCCCTTAAGGGAATGGCAATGGCAATGACTCTCGTCATATTAGGAGTTACTCTAACCCAGTTGAATTTCCTCATCGAGCGGGCCATGGCCTCGGGATTGGCAGAGGGGAGCATTTCCTCTCTTGATTTTGCCTATAAGCTAATGAGGATGCCGTTTGAGATCTTCGCCGTAGCCATAGCTACGGTAGTTTTCCCCAATATTACCGGCTTGGTCATTACTGAGGATGCTTCTAAACTAAGAGAACTTTTTGCTTCAGCGTTAAGAATGACCGCTTTTATTACTATACCGGCGACGGTTATTCTGATAGCACTCAGGACCCCGCTCATTCGAATATTGTTTGAACGAGGAGAATTTAGCGCCGGTTCCACCCGGATGACAGCCACGGCATTGTTCTATTATTCTTTTGGTTTGCTCTTCCACGGACTGAATTATGTCATTATTCGAACCTACTATGCTTTCAAAGATTACAAGACACCTCTCAAGATGGGTTTAATAGCCATAGGGTTATATATTCTTTTTAATTTAGTTCTGGTTCGTCGTCTGGCTCATGGGGGACTCGCACTCGGTTGTTCTCTGGCTGCTATGTCTTACACGGTGATGCTGCTGAAGAATATCAAGATAAAGATGAAGGATTTACAAGCCATTATTTTTTTAAAACCGCTGGCTAAAATAGTAGTTAGTTCAGCTCTTATGGGTGGGGTATTTATTTTTATGAGTAGAGCGCCCATTTATTCTCCCATCCTGAGATTTGTGCTGATTCTAGGAGCAGGTGGGCTGACCTATTTTACCGTCTGCTTTTTCTTAAAGGTCCAGGAAGCATCACAGATTCTCAAGACATCAATTGAATTTATAAGGGGAACTAATATCCGAAGTCTGTGAGATGAATCAAAGCAATTGTTAGATACATTTTCCCAAATTCCCATTGCAGTAAGGAATTTTCTCCCTGAATATCTTGAAGAAATATAAGAAGAATTAAGAAAGACTCTCATGAATGAGGCCATAATCAAAAAGTTAGGTTTGTCTTTATATAAGGATAAGCGATTGCTGATACTGGCGGTAATAGTTTTCTGCCTTACTCTTAGCATTCTTTACTCCCTGGAAATTTTATCACTAGAATTGGTGTTTGCCATGTCAATTCTACCTTTTCTTCCGTGCTTGTTTCTCCTTCGTCAAGAGGCGCTACTCCTTGCATTAGTGGCTACTTATTTTGGTGCCACATATTTTTCTAGCAGTCTAGTAATAGAAGGTTTGATAAGAGGGCTATTTTTATTGTTCATAGGACTAGTATTATTACTAAAGTCAGGAGCAAAAAAAGTTATCACCCGAATTTCAACCCCTCTGGATAAGATAATTGTTATCTGGTTCATTATTATTTTGTTTTCCTTCATCTATGGTTTCTTTTTCAAACATAATAATGGCAGGTATCTCATGGGGGATCTATATAAATTTGTGGAAATATTCTTGGTATTCTGGCTGACCACTTTAATCGTTAAAAATGATAGACAGACCAGGTTCCTCATCTGGGGGTTTTTGATGCTTGCCCTTATGTTCGGAGCTGTTGATTCGATAATTTTTTTAAAGAGATGGTCTCTAGTGGGTAGCGCTCTCCTGGCAAGAGTGAGGGCGGCAGCTCAATTCTCTTCAATTTTCGCCTTGATATTAGGGATCTGTTTAATTTTGCATGAAAGAAGAATAATAGTTAGAGCTGTTTTAATGTTTTTGAGCTTTGGTCTTCTAGTTAGCTTTCTTTTGACTTTCCTTAGAACAGGCTATATCGTTCTTCCTGCCACTGTTTCCTTTGTTATCTTTTTGTATCTATATAAAAACAGGAGATATCCTTGGGCAGGCATTATGAAGTTCATCATTTTTGGAGTGTTTTTATTGATATTCGTGGGTTTGTTTAATCTGATTGTCGCCAGTATTTATCCCGGCATGGACATAATCAAAAGTACCTCAGCTCGTTTTGGTTCCCTTGTTGATCCTGTAGGAGCTGATCCCATGGGGGTTAGAATGCTGGAAATTAATTCTATAATCTCTGGAGTGATAGCTCTCAGTCCTTTCCTCGGAAATGGATTGGGGGGAGAATATTATAGTGCTACTTTGGTCGATGGAGAGCTACAATGGGGTATGAAACATTTTGTCCACAACAATTATTTTGACTTTCTGGTAAGAACAGGGATGCTTGGACTGATTGTATTTTTAGTTTTTGTCTTTATCTATTTAAGAAATTCCATAAAGTTCTACCTGAGATCAAGTAGTGGTTTTCACCAGGGAGTGTTATTAGGTACTATAGGAATTTTTGTTTCTTCTTGTCTGATCGCTTTGTCTACCAGTCCCATTTATTCTCCCTTCCTGTTTATGATGGTGGCCTTAACTTACTGTGTGACACACTTAGAAGAGAAAAGGACTCCAGGGGAGCCGAAGGTTGAATGAGATAGATCTTGCGGTAGTTATGGTAAGTTATAATACGAAGGAGTTGCTCAAGAGGAGTCTGAAATCAATTTATCAGAATGTTAAAGGAATTAGTTTTGAGATTATAGTGGTGGATAATGGCTCCAGCGATAATAGTGTGAAGATGATTAGAAATAAGTTTCCTCAAGTCAGGTTAATTGAAAACCGAGAAAATCTCGGATTTGCCAGGGCTAATAACCAGGCAATTGAGCAAAGTAGAGCCAGGTATTTTCTTTTGTTTAATCCTGATAGTAGCTTCAAGGCCAGTTCACCTCATAAAATGATTAAATTTATGGATAATCATCCTGAAATAGGTATCCTTGGATGCAGGATCTTGAACACTGATGGAACGATTCAACCATCCAATAGTAGTTTTCCTAATCTGTTTACTGAATTTTTGCGAGCCTTTCAGTTAAAGAAGTTAATTTCCGGGGTAAGATTAAGGGAAAAAATTGGAGAAAAATGGAGCGGGATATTAGGCTCGACGTTGAGAGAATACTTTCGAGTTTACTGGGATTCCGAAAGAATCAGAGAGGTTGATTGGGTAACCGGTGCCTGTTTACTGGTCAGAAGAAAGGCTATAGAGGAGGTGGGGCTGCTGGATGAGAATTTCTTTATGTACTATGAAGATGCTGATTGGTGCTACCGAATGAGAGAAAAAGATTGGAAGACCCATTATTTTCCTTTCTTTGAGGTGGTTCATTATGTTGGCAAAAGCAATAGTAGATTTAGTCCCAGGACTTTCATTGAACGACACAAAAGTATGTATCATTATTTCAGGAAACATAAGGGTAAGAAAGCAGTTTTTTTGCTGAGACTCTTTATCTTTGGTGGTTTAGCTCTGAGGTGGGTAGGATTATTGGTGATTTATCCATTTACTAAGAAAAAACAAGCGGAATTAAGAAACAGGCTTTACGCTTATTTAAAGGTCATTGAGGTAAAAGGCTTCTAAAGTTTTAAAAAAAAATATGAAGGCTGTGATATTGGTCGGAGGTTTAGGCAAGCGGTTAAGAAAGGTAGTAAGGGATAAACCTAAATCGATGGCTCCTGTGCTGGGAAAACCTTTCCTGCAGTATCAGATTGAACAGTTGAAAAAATATAATATAATCGAGATAGTGCTCTGCGTTGGCTATTTGGCAAATCAGATTAAGAATTATTTCAAGGATGGAGCAAAATTTGGTGTGAATATTAGATATGCAGAGGAAGAGAGACCTCTGGGAACGGCCGGGGCTCTTAAAAATTCTCGAGATTATCTAGAGGATGAGGCATTTCTGGCTTTGAATGGTGACTCTTATTCAGAGGTTGACTTTCTTAAATTCATTCAATTTCATAGAGAAAAAAAGGGGATGGGAGCGATTCTTTTAACCAGAGTTTCTCGCCCGGAAGATTATGGGTTGGTGAAGATGGATGAGGATAACCGGATCACCGGGTTCTTTGAAAAGCCTGGAAAGACCCCCTCCAGCAGCATAATTAATGCTGGAGTTTATTTTCTGGAACCCCGGGTTTTGAACTATATCCCTGAGGGAAGGCAAATCTCTTTAGAAAGAGAAATCTTTCCCCATCTTTTGGAAAAGAAGGTACCTTTATTTGGCTATCTAACTTCTGATTACTTTATTGATATTGGATCACCCCAAAAATATGCTCAAATTCAAAAGGACATGAAGGAAATGATAAGATGATGGTGAGAAGTAAAGCACCCTTAAGAATTAGTTTTGCTGGGGGAGGAACCGACGTTCCGCCATATCCTCAGGAGCGAGGGGGGATGGTACTTAGCGCTACCATAAACAAATATGTCTATTCTTCCCTGATTCCTCTTAAAGGTAAAAATCGGGTAGAGGTTAATTCTCTGGATTACAATATGACAGTAAAGTATGAAAATGAAGAGGATTTAAAATACAACGGACAGTTGGATCTGGTAAAATCGGTACTCAAGAAAATGAAAGTTATGGGGAAAGGAATTAGGATTTATCTTCACAGTGATGCTCCGCCTGGGTCAGGATTGGGTGCTTCATCCACCATGGTCGTCTGTTTAATTGGCCTTTTCAAGCACTGGCTGAATAAACCCTTAACTAACTATGATATTGCTGATTTGGCCTATGAGATTGAAAGAGTCGATTTAGGAATAAAAGGAGGGCTGCAGGACCAATATGCAGCAACATTTGGGGGATTTAATTTTATCGAGTTCCTCAAGGATGCTATTATTGTCAATCCTTTAAAAATCCCTCCGGATACCGTTAATGAACTCAATTATAATTTGCTCCTTTGTTACACTGGTAGAAGAAGGCTATCCGCCCACATTATTGAAGAGCAGGTCGAAAGATTTGTAAAAAAGAAAAAAGGGGTAGTCAAAGCCATGGATGAGCTAAAGAAAGTTACTATTGAAATGAAAAATGCTCTTCTTCAGGTAAGACTGGATGACTTTGGGAAGCTTCTGCGCTGTGCCTGGGAAAATAAGAAGAAGATGGCCAGCAAGATCACGGCACCTTTTATAGATGAGATGTATGAGACTGCCCTCAAGAGAGGAGCCCTGGGTGGTAAGATCTTAGGAGCCGGTGGGGGAGGTTACCTTTTACTCTATGTCCCTTTTAACAAAAAACAGGCAGTTGCTGAGGGTCTGGAACTACTGGGAGGCCGAATGGTTGACTTCAATTTTGAGTTTGAGGGACTTCGAACCTGGGAGGTTAAATAAGCTCGGAAGGAGAGCGAGAAGTGGATAAAATCATCAAACAAATCTTAAGCGAGAGTATCAAAGTCAAAAACAAAATACTTGATGATCCATCTTTGCTGGATCAAATCGGGAAGATATCCTCAGTAATTATAGAGGCTTACAAAAGGAAGAATAAAGTGATTTTGTTTGGGAACGGAGGTAGTGCTGCCGATGCTCAGCATGTAGCAGGAGAACTGGTGAATAAGTTCCAATTGGAACGAGAGGCTCTACCGGCAATTGCCCTTACTACAGATAGCTCGGTATTAACTTCCATCGCCAATGACTATGATTACTCCAGAATTTTCGCCCGTCAAGTAGAGGCTTGGGCTAAAGAAGGTGACGTGGTGATCGGCATAAGTACCAGTGGAAATTCGGCCAATGTAATGGAGGCAGTAAAGGTAGCCAAAGAAAAAGGGGCAAAAACAATAGGTTTTACGGGAAGAAGTGGAGGAAAACTGGCTAAACTAGTGGATCTTGCGGTAAGAGTGCCTTCTGATGAGACCCCGAGAATTCAGGAAAGTCATATTACCATTTTGCATATCATTTGTTATCTGGTAGAAAGAGGACTGTTTGGTTCTCAGTCTAGGGCTTAATATGAAGAAAATTTTAATTTTATGCTCCCGGATTCCCTATCCCTTGATTGGGGGAGATAGAATAAGAATTTACAACACTGGCAAAGTCCTTTCCAGCCAATATAAGGTTGATTTGGCCTGTATAAGCGAGGGAGAAGTGAGAAAGGAGTATGTTGAGGAGCTAAAAGAGATATTCCATAAAGTCATTCTCTTTTCATATCCTCGCTCAAAATTCAGATGGAATACTTTTAAAGGAATTTTTTCCAACGAGCCCTTGCAAGCTCATTATTATTACTTTCCTGAGGTTCAAAACTGGATAGATAAAAACTTTGGAAGTTATGACTTGATATTTGCCCATCACATTCGTACAGCAAAATACATAGAGCATATTGATCGTCCCAAAGTAGTCGATTTACATGATGCCATCTCAATGAATTACCTCAAAGCGGTAAAGAAGGTGAATGGTTTGTGGAAGCTTATTTATGGGATTGAAAATAGGAGAGTTTTGCCCTATGAAATAAAGACCATTAACTGCTTTAATAGATCGTTCATTGTATCAGATGTGGACAGAAATTACTTCATTGAGCACGGAGCCGATCAAGAAAAGATTATCACTATACCGGTAGCGGTGAAGGATGAAGTGATTAATAGATCCCCCCAGGTAAAAGAAAAAAACCAGATTGTCTTTTTAGCAAAAATGGATACTCTCGCTAATAGGGATGCCGCTATTTATTTTGCCAAAAAGGTATTGCCGTTGTTAAAGAAGGAAAACAAAAAGATAAGTTTTTTCATCGTAGGGGCTAGACCTCCTGAGGAGGTTCTTAATTTGGGGAAAATAGAAGGGATTAAAGTGACCGGGTTTGTAAAGGATCCTTATGAATATCTTGAGGCATCGAAGGTAGTTGTAGCACCCATACGATTTGGTGCCGGGATACAAAACAAGGTCCTGGAGGCTATGGCATTAAGAAAACCGGTAGTGACCAGCTCCCTGGGAGCACAAGGAATTAAGGGAAAAGATGGCGAACATTTCTTAGTTGCCGACAGGGCGGAGGAGATGACCGAGAAGATATTAAGTCTATTAGAAGATAGGGAGAAGAGAAAATCTATGGGAAAGAAAGCCAGGGCTTTAATAGAAAAAGAGTATACCTGGGACACTATCGGAGAAAAATTTTTAACGGAAATTGAACAGATTATTTAAAAGTCACTCGTGATTTATAAGTAAATCCCAACTTAGTAAGCTAATTGGGAAGAGAGTGATTGCATTTTGACTTTTTTAGCAAAGGTTGCTATATTGTAACATCGATTATCCTGCTTCGAGCGAGATTGTAAATGTGGCCCAAATTCCTGACAGTGTTTGCTATTGCCCTTATTTCCACTATGTCCTTAACTCCTCTAGTGAGAAAGCTTGCCTTAAAATTTGGTATTGTAGATAAATCTAACCCGCGCAAATCACACAAGAGGGTTATCACCTGTCTGGGGGGAGTGGCTATATATGCTGGTTTTATCATAAGTTTGGTCTGCGCCTCCTTTCTCTTCCTTGGAAATCTTAACTCCTCTTTTCTTCGCAATCTGGTTGGTCTACTTAGCGGAGCTACCGTTATTTTGATTTTAGGATTAATTGATGATACGTACGGTACCACTGCTCCGGTGAAAGTTGGATTACAGGTAGCGGCGGCTCTGGTGACATCCGCTATCTTCGGTATTAAGATAACCTACTTGATTCTTCCTACTTTAGGAAAGATCGATTTTGGAATATTAAGCGTACCTATCACTCTTATCTGGGTGGTAGGTTTAACCAATGCTCTCAATTGGGCAGATGGTTTGGACGGTTTGGCAGCAGGGATTACCTCCATTGCTTGCGTTTCTCTACTCATAATTGGCTGGCGTGGAGGAGAATTAGTTAGCGTCGTAATAATAATTGCTCTTCTGGGAGCCACCTTAGGTTTTTTAAAGTATAACTTTTATCCAGCTAAGGTGTTTATGGGAGACACGGGAAGTAATTTTTTAGGCTTTGTTCTGGCCAATGTGGCTATCATGGGAAGCCTTAAGTCGGCAGCCGTCCTTTCTTTAATGATTCCGATTCTAATTCTGGGTGTTCCCATTTTTGATAGCCTATTTTCGGTGTGGCGAAGATTGCGTTTAAAAAGAAGTCCTATCGAGCCAGATAGAGATCATTTTCATTATCGCTTGCTTAAGTTAGGACTCACTCATCGACAGGCCGTTTTGGTAATTTATGCCATATGTGGTGTTTTAAGTCTATGTGCTATCTTTCTGCATCGAAGTCCTACCCTTACTTCCGTGGCCGGTGTTGTCTTAATTGTGGGTCTGCTGGTGGTGGCCGCCTGGAGACTGAATCTGCTCTCCGTAGCTTTTAAAAACGATAGATAGAGTTATCGAGCATAAGATTGGTTTTACGGGATAGACAAGAATGTACGATGTTGTAGTCGTGGGAGGTGGACCCATTGGTGGCTATACGGCGTGCCAACTTGCCGACCAGGGATTTGAGGTATGTCTCTTTGAGGAAGATGATGAAGTTGGTAAGGATGTTATCTGTACCGGAGTGATAGGGACTGAGGCCTTCAGGCATTTTAACCTTCCGCAAACCGCTATAATCCGCGGGATAAAGTCTATTATTTTTTTCTCACCCTCTTTTCTTACCTTTGATTATACTCCATCTGATACTTTTGCCTACGTGGTGGATAGAGGTATATTCGACAGCAAAATCTTAGAATGGGCCAGGGAAAAGGGAGTAGAGGTTCATTTGGGCAGGCAAGTCCGCCGGATCAAAATAAATGAGAATTTGGCTGAGGTAGAGATTGGGAATGAGGATTCTTCTCAAACTGTCCAGGCGAGGGTCATAGTGCTGGCCACAGGGATCAAGTACCAGCTTCATAAAAGCTTGGGACTAAGGGGGCCTCCGGCTTTTCTCCAGGGAGTTCAGGTGGAGACAGAGGTAAAGGATCTTTCCTGTACCGAGATCTATGTGGGTAGTGAAGTTTCCCCAGGATCTTTTGCCTGGGCCGTGCCTCTTGATCATCAAAGGGCACGCATAGGCCTTTTAACCGGAAAAAGAGGGACTTTTTATCTTAATAATTTCCTTAAAAGTAGGTTTAAAGGCAGGATTAATGAGCCGAATCCGAAAATTTTACAGAAAAGCATAGCCCATGGTCCAGTCCAGGGAAGTGTCGGTGATCGTATCTTAGCGGTGGGTGAAGCGGCGGGGCAGGTAAAGACCACTACCGGGGGTGGTATCTACTACGGCCTTTTATGCTCTGAAATAGCTGTCGAGGTTCTTAAACAATCCCTCCATAAAGGAGATTTGAGCCTCAAGCAGTTGGTTAAATATGAAAATCTATGGAAGTCGAAACTGGGAGGAGAATTCAGAGCTGGACTCTGGGCCAGAAAAATTATGGGTAAACTCAGCGACCAACAGATAGATATGATCTTTAAGTTTGTTCAAAAAAAGCCAAAGGTAAAAGAGCTTATGGAAAGGAAGGTTAAGTTCGATTATCACTCAGACCTGATTTCCTTCGGACTAAAACTTCTCAAGGGATTCATTCTGGGTTAAGGAAAGGCGAGGGAGCAAATTATTTGATATTAATACCAGTTTTTTGAAAATTCTGCCTCGCTAAGAACTCTCTCACCAGAAGCTTTTTGAGATTCTCGAGGAACTCCCAGGTATAGATATTGACATTTGATGTTGAATCCATATGCTGATATTGATCATCATACTGATAAGGAGGTTCTTATTATGGCTACTCTAACTAAAAAGACTCAGATCCTTTTTTCTGAGGAGCAACTGGAACTGTTGAAAAAGATAGCTGAGGAAAAGGGTACCTCCATGGGGGCTCTAATTCGGGAAGCGGTGGAGAAGGTATATCTGAAAGAAATTAAATACCAGCGTCTGGAAATAGCAAAACGCCTTATAAATATGCAGCTTCCGGTGGATGAGTGGGAAAAAATGGAGAAAGAAATAACCGATGGAGCCAGGGAGGAGCGATGATATTTATTGACGCTAATATTGTGATGTACGCAGTAGGTAGGCCTCATAGGTACAAGGAGGCATGTGCCAGGATCATAGTGGATATTTCAGAGGGCAAAATTCCTACAGTTACTGATTGCGAAATTCTGCAAGAAATTCTTTATCGGTACTGGTATATCCGTGAACTGGAAAAAGGCCTTCAGGTGTTTGAAGATTTTCAAAACTTGGTACCTAAAATCTTTCCCATCGGGAGGGAGGATTTAATTGAGAGTGCTCAGATTTTAAGAGAAAATTTCCCCGTTTCTCCAAGAGATGCCTTGCATGTGGCGGTAATGAGAAATAATGGTGTGAACAGCATCTTGAGTACTGATACACATTTTGACCTTATCCCTAGAATTCAGCGTAAAGACCCCCTGACCATGAGTGATGAATCTGTATGATTGCTCCTTTGGTGGCCGAAGAAGAAAGCTTCAGTACTGAAGAGGATAAAAAATTCTGGGACAATTAACCTTTTGAGCCATCAGGTGTGAGCTGGAAAAGGAGGTGTAAGCGATGACCAGATTAAACATGAAGATTAAGTTCACCTATAAGGACTACAAGAGCCTACCAGAGTCCGAAACCAAGCGCTACGAACTTATAGAGGGAGAGTTAATTATGGTTCCATCGCCAAATGAATATCACCAGCGTATCTCAGGAAGACTTGAGTTTATTCTGCGAGCATTTGTGGAGGGTAAGAACCTGGGAAGAGTTTATGATGCGCCTTTCGATGTTGTCTTTTCCAAGGAGGATGTTGTTCAGCCAGATATTCTCTTTATCTCTAAAGCTCGTTCTAAGATTATCACGAAGGAGGAAATTCTGGGAGCACCTGATTTAGTGATAGAAATTCTTTCCCCAGCTACAGCTGAGAGAGATCGCACTTATAAGAAGACGCTTTATGCCCGACACGGCGTCCGGGAGTACTGGATTATAGATCCAGAAGAGAAAACCGTCGAAGTAATGACTCTGGGCAAGGCAGGATTTGAGTCCTCCGGGGTCTACGGGAAAATGGACACCTTGAAGTCCACCATCTTTCTTGGCTTAACCATCAACCTTTCTGATGTTTTTTGACCCCGGACATAGGACTTCGGACCTCGGACTTGAGGCAGTTTTTCATGGAGATAGAAGATGAAAAAAGGCATCCTTTATCCGGTAGGAACTCCTATCGGAAATTTGAAGGATATTAGTTTAAGAGCCTTGGAGCTCTTAAAGGAGGTGAGCCTCATTGCCGCCGAAGACACCAGACACACCCGTAAGCTTTTGTCCCATTATGATATTCACACTTCTTTAACCAGCTTCTATGAGCATAACCAGCTACGAAAAATTCCCTATTTAATCAAAAAGTTAACCACAGGAAAAGACATTGCATTAGTGAGTAAAGCAGGAATGCCAGGAATCTCAGATCCTGGTTATCATCTGATAAAAGAAGCAGTAAAGGAGGGAATTGAGGTTGTTCCTATTCCTGGTCCCACTGCCTTGGCTCTTGGCCTGGTTGCCTCAGGTCTTCCCACTCAGAGTTTTGTCTTTGAGGGATTTCTGGGAAGAAAGAAGGTTGAATGGTTAAAGAAGCTAAACCGATTGAAAGAAGAGGAAAGAACCATTGTCATCTATGAAGCACCTCACAGGATAAGAAAGATTTTGCCGGAAATTCGAAAGATTCTGGGAGATCGTCAGATAGCGGTAGCCAGGGAACTCACCAAAAAATTTGAGGAGATAATAAGAGGGAAGGTAAGTGAAGTAGAGGCTGTCTTTGAGGAGAAAAAACCCAGGGGGGAATTCACCCTAATCATTGAAGGTAAATCTCTTACAATGACCTGATTACATTTGTCAGTTCTTGCTGGACAAGTGAAGGACCATGGATTCTTTTAAGGATATGAAAAGATTCTTTTCTCTAGTTATAGCAGAAACGGTGCTTTCCCTTCTTTTCCTTATTCCGGCCTCTGGTGAAGCTGGTTTAAATCTAGGAATATCCACTGGTTACTACCTTCCCAGTTTTGGGAGAATCAATCAACAATTGGTACGGTATTACAACAATGTCTACGGAACAAATTTGAAACTCAGAGATGGCTTGGTCTCAGGAGTGCAGGTTGAACTTGAATTTCCCTCGGGATTTAAGATCCGAGTGGAAAACTTCTCTTTCAAAGCAATTACCCAGGACTCTTACAGTGTTGATTCTGCTCCCTATCGTCAACAAGTTGACCACGACATAAAAGTAACTACTAATCCCTTTTTCATAAGTGGCATCTGGGATGTTTCCTTGGAAGAGAGTTTCTCTCTTTACCTGGGATGTGGGATTGGGATCTTTCCTACTGACGTGAGACTTTTTGGAACTACTAAATACTACTCTGGTTCTACTCTGGTCAGCCAAGAATCGTGGGCAGATTGGCAGCGTAGCGACCCTATAGGATTTCAGTATCTAGGCGGATTTCGACATACCTTTAAGGGCGGCTTAACCATATCCGGAGAAATGAAGATTTTTGCTGTGGCAATGGCGGAGTTAGATAATCTGTCTACTAGCGTAGACTGGAACGGCCCCCTTTTTTCTCTGGTTGCTAGTTATCGATTCTAGGGGTCTTCCGAACTGTCTCTTACTGCTCCCATTGAATACGATATTGAATTGAGCTCCACTTGACATGTTATGAGGATAAGATAGGGTGATAACGACAATAAGAGAAAGATGAGGGTATTTATAGCGGTAGAGATTTCTGACTCCATCAGGAGCACGATAGCTCAGATTCAAGGTAAGCTTAGAGGAACAGAAGATAAAATTAAATGGGTGGATCCATCTTTAATTCATCTTACCCTAAAGTTTTTAGGGGAAGTAAGAAAAGAGAGACTGGGAGCGGTAATTGAGGTGGCACAAAAAATAGCTCCCAAGTTTTCTCCTTTCTTTATGGAAGTTAAAAGAGTGGGTGCTTTTCCTACTTCCTCTTCTCCCAGAGTTATATGGCTGGGAGTGGATAGGGGGAGCACTAATCTGCAAAGACTAGCTAGCGAGCTGGAAAACCATCTAGCAAAGGATGGGTTTTCTAAAGAAAAGAAGAAGTGGACTCCCCACCTAACTCTCGGCAGGGTGAAATCGTTAGTAGAACCACAGAAATTAAGTGGTCTTATCTTAGGAGAAAAAGAGGTTGTGGCAGGAGAGATGGAGGTAAAGGAGATCAGCGTAATTGAGAGTCGCCTCACTCCCAGTGGACCAATTTATACTGTTTTAGAGCGAATCAGGCTAAAGGGAATGTAGGATATAAAAAGTACAAAGTTGAGAGATCGGACCATTTGCTAAGATTCTGAGACCCTTGAGAGTAGCAGGAAAATATTAGCATTCAGGAGATTTATACGCGTATCGAGGGACTTTGCCCGAAGGAGCCTTATATCAGCCACCTTAACGAGTCTTCGAGTTAAGGAAGAAGAAAGACGTGATGTCTGAGGAGCGGAGCGAGGAGTTTCACGTCTTTCCCGAGACGAGAAGACGAGCAGAAACAATCGAAAGTCGATATACAGCGACGAAGGGGAACAGTCCCGAGATATCCTTGAGGAGGATAGATATGAGAGAAGAGAAGATGAAAGCTCTGGATATAGCCAGGCAGCAGATAGAGCGCCAATTTGGCAAAGGATCACTTATGCGCCTGGGGGAAAGAGCGGCCAGGATGGATGTGGATGTAATTCCCACAGGGAATATTGCCGTGGACGCGGCTCTGGGTATAGGAGGGCTTCCCCGGGGAAGAGTAGTGGAGATATTCGGTCCTGAAGGGGGTGGTAAAACTACTCTGGCTTTGCATGCTGCTGCTGAAGCTCAAAAAATGGATGGAGTAGTTGCTTTTATTGATGCGGAGCACGCCTTAGATCCTACCTATGCAAAAAATTTGGGGGTGGATATGGAAAACCTTCTCATCTCCCAGCCTGACTCTGGAGAGGAGGCTCTGGAGATAGCTGAACTTTTAGTACGCAGTAATGCCATAGATTTGATTATCATAGACTCAGTGGCTGCTCTGGTTCCCCGGGCCGAGCTGGAAGGGGATATGGGTGATTCCCACGTTGGGCTTCAGGCAAGGCTTATGTCTCAAGCACTTCGTAAGTTAACCGGAGCGATAAGCAATTCTAAGACCTGTACCATCTTTGTCAATCAATTGAGAATGAAGATTGGAGTAATGTTTGGCAATCCAGAGGTAACTCCAGGAGGTCGGGCTCTCAAGTTTTATGCCAGCATAAGAATAGATATTCGAAGGAAAGCATCTTTGACCAAGGGGGATGTGCAGATAGGCAACAGAACCAAAATCACTGTGGTTAAGAACAAGCTCGCTCCACCTTTCAGGAAAGCTGAATTTGACCTACTTTTTGGAGAGGGGATGTCTCAGGAGGGAAGCATTTTGGATCTGGGAGAAGATCTTGGCATTCTTAAAAAATCGGGAAGCTGGTATTCTTACGGAGATACCCAATTGGGGCAGGGAAAGGAAAGTGCCCGAGAGTTTCTTAAGGATGTAAAAAATGCTACTCTGAGGAACGAAATTGAGCAAAAAATTGGGGGAAAATTGGGTTTTATAAGAAAAAAGAAGGAGACGGTTAAGGCTAAGGTTGAGTAAAACAGCACCAGATTCAAGTAAGACACATAGAAGTTGAAGCAGAATGAATAAGATCAGCAAAATATTAATCCTTCTTGCTTCTTTACTCTTGTTCGCTTCTTCCGCAAAGGCCTATCAAGATTATGGAGTTGAGAAAGTAGGTTTTCACTCCTATCTCACCTATACCCGGATAGTTCTGGAGATATCTGGCGAAGTTGGTTACATTGTCAGGGATCTAACCAGTCCACCTCGATTGCTGATTAACCTTTATCCGGCTAAACTTACTTCTTTGGAGCGAAAAATTGATGTAAAAGATAGATTTATTAGGGGGCTTCGTCTCTCGCAGGATAGCAAACATGTGACCAGGGTCGTCCTGGATTTAACGAATTTTGAGTCTACCTATAATATCTTTTCCTTGAAGGGGCCTCATCGTCTAGTTATCGAGGTAAAAAGTCCGAAGAAAGATCCAATAGCGGATCTATTGAAACCACAAGGATTTCCTTACTATTTGCGTGAATCGGTTTCGGAGGAATACAGGAGAGTTTATAAAGTAATATTAGATCCTGGACATGGGGGGGAAGATCCGGGAGCAATTGGCCCCACTGGTTTAAAAGAGAAAGATGTTGCCCTTGCCGTGACCCTGGAGGTAGCTAATCTCTTAAAAGAGGAAGCAGGGATTGACATTTATCTAACCAGGACGGATGATTCTTTTATTCATCTGGATCTGAGGACAGAGTTGGCTAACCAATGGGGAGGGGATCTTTTTGTATCCATACATGCCAATGCAGCTTTTAACCAAAAGGCAAGCGGTATAGAGACTTTTTTTAATTCCCGGTACCCATATGGAGAAGGGGCAGCAGCAGTGGCGGCCAGAGAAAATACTTCTCTGGGAGCTGACGACGTTTCAGGGGAAATTAAGGCCATTCTCTGGGATTTAGTGCAGAATCGATATCGAGACGAAAGCAACGAATTATCCCATTTTGTGCAGAGGCAATTATGCCAGGCTATAGACGTCGAGGATAGAGGGGTAAAATCAGCCGGATTTTATGTCCTAAGGGGAGCAGCCATGCCTGCTATTTTGGTAGAGATAGGATTTATCTCCAATCCCTGGGAGGAGCAAAAACTAAGAAAAGGTGAATTTAGAAAAAAAATTGCTCGGGGCATCTTTAGAGGAATAAAAGATTATCTTGAAAGTTATGATGAGAGATCAAGTAGGTAAACCCTGTTAGATGATCACTACCTAACAGGGTAAATGAGAGGCTAAGTTGGCTTCACGCAAAAAGAGGCGAAAATATCTGTTAGTTTATATCCTCGTTGTAGTAGGGGTCTTTGTGGTGGGAGTATTGGTAGGTCCATTGCTCAGAGAAAAGGGATATCAGATTAAAGATTGGGTTATTCAGCCCCGTCCTCCTCGAGAGATGAAGGTGGTGAAACTGTACTTTTCTGATCCCCAAGCAGAACATCTCATCCTTGAGGAAAGAAAAGTGGTAGCCTTACCTGATATGAGTGAGGAGGCTAAAGAAATATTGAAAGAATTAATTAAAGGCCCTCTTGATAGCTCCCTTAAGCCAACCATTCCTCTTCAAACAGAGGTGGAAGATGTTTATTTGAAGGATGACTGTTTTTATGTAAATTTTTCTTTGGCTTTAAAAGAGAAGCATCCTGGAGGATCTAGCGGGGAACTACTTACTGTATACTCCATAGTTAATACCCTCCTTATTAACTTTCCCTCCCAATCGCGGGTACAAATCTTAATCCAGGATAAACCTGTGGAAACTCTCGCCGGACACATTGATATTAGAAACCCTTTGCGCCAGAGACTCGATATTGCAAAGGAACCCTGAGAAGATGAACTCCCGTTCAGAATCAGAAAGTGCAAGAATAGCTGTCTTTGACTCAGGTGTAGGAGGACTTACTGTTGTTTCGGAAATAATGAAGCTTCTTCCTGGGGAGGGGAAGAGTCCCGAGATATTTCTTGATTTGGAAGGATAAGGATAACTAAAGGATCACCATGTTTCAGGAGAAAAACTCAGTGATTTTCCAGGGAAAAGAATTTGCTTTTACCATTTTATGCAGCATCTTCATCGGGTCACTGGTGATTTCCGAGGTATTGGCCAGTAAAATTGTTGCTCTAGGGGAGATCTACGTCCCGGCGGGAGTAGTTGCCTACGCGGTAACTTTTGCCATGACCGATACCATTGAAGAAATCTGGGGGAAGAGGTATGCCAGAGCCGTAGTGATTGGCGGACTTCTAACACTGGGTGTGGTTCTTTTTCTAATGTGGCTTGCCGTAATCTTGCCTTCTGCTCCATTCTGGAAAGAAGAAAAAGCATTTACGCGTATTTTAGGAATAAAGGCAGGAGCAATCAGAATAACTATGGCTAGCATAGTTGCTTATTTTGTCAGCCAGTACCACGATGTCTGGGCCTTTAATTTTTGGAGACGGATCACCAGAGGACGATGGCTCTGGCTGCGTAATAACGCTTCCACCCTTGTTTCTCAGGCTATAGATACTTCTCTGTTTATATCTTTAGCCTTCTATGGAGTTGTTCCCGTTGTGCCTTTAATTCTAGGACAGTATTTCGTTAAATTGTGTATTGCTCTCCTTGACACTCCCCTGGTCTATCTCCTCGTCTACTGTGTGAGAGGGAAAACCACAGTGACCGAAGAGTCCCGCGGTGTTTCTTGACAACTCTCCTTTTTTGTCTTAGAATTTATTTACCAATTCCGTCAAGCAGTTGCTAGGAGGCAGATTATGATCAGTAAGGTGATAATGCCCAAGTTGGGAGAAACTATGGAGGAGGGAGAGATTATCCAGTGGTTAAAACACCAGGGAGACAGAGTCAAGGAAGGAGAACCGCTCTTGGAAATTGCCACTGATAAGGCCAATATGGAGGTAGAGGCACTTTCTTCTGGATTCTTGAGAGAAATTGTTGCTCCGGCAGGTGAGATTGTACCAGTAACCAAAACCATTGCTTATATTGCCGATACTATGCAGGAAGAGATTTCTCAGGAGGCAGAGGCACCCGAGAAACCGGCTCAGAAAAAAGTCCCAGAAGAACCGCTCATCCAGTCACCTATTAAGGCCTCCCCCCTGGCCAAAAAGCTAGCCAGAGACTATGGGATTGACCTTTCTACTGTAAAGGGAAGTGGTCCAGGAGGAAGAGTGCTTAAGGAGGATGTAATTAAATTAGCCGAGGAAAAAGAAACTGTCGCGGAAAAGGCAGTTTCTCTTTCGCGGATAGAAAAAGTCATGGTCCAGCGAATGGAGAAGAGCAAAAGGGAAATTCCCCATTTCTATCTTACTGTAGAAGTTGACTTCTCGAAATCCCAAGCCCTGCGAGATGATTTACTAAAAGAATTTGAGCAGAGAGAAAAAGTTCGACTTTCCTACACGGATCTATTAATTAAGTCTTGTGGCCGTGCTTTGAGTAAATTTCCCCGGGTAAATTCAACTTTCGAGGCCGGCAGAATCACTTCACACTCAGAGTTTAATGTAGGACGAGCTGTGGCTACACCCAAAGGGCTCATCGTCCCGGTGATTAAGGATGTAGATAAAAAAAATCTTTTCCAAATAGCTAGGAAAAGAAAAGAGTTGGTTAAAAAGGCAAATGAAGACCGTCTTTCTCTAGAGGAATTAGAGGGAGCCGCCTTCACTCTTTCTAACCTGGGAATGTTTGGAATTAAGACATTCGTTGCCATAATCAACCCTCCACAGGCATCTCTTCTAGCTACTGGAGAAATTAAAGAAAGGCCAGTGGCCATAGATAATAGAATAGAGATAAGGCCTATGATGGAGATGACTCTATCTTGCGATCATCGAGTGATGGATGGATACCTAGGAGCAAAATTCCTGCAGGAGATAAAGCGGGGATTGGAAAGGCCTTCTCTTTTATTAATTGAGATTGCTTCACTCCGTTCGCAATGACCAGCGAGTGATCTCGCTCGTAATGACGTGGTTGAGTGAATACTTAGATGGAGAGGGCCATGTTTACCGGAATAATAGAGGAGATGGGGACAGTAGAAAAATTATGGATTGGCTCTTCTTATAGGTTGAGAATAAGAGCAAAGAAAGTATTGCCGGGAACCAAACCTTCCCACAGTATAGCGGTAGACGGGGTTTGTTTAACGGCGACTGAGGTAGACCGGGAAAGTTTCTCGGTCGAAATAATGGCTCAAACCCTGAATAAAACTAATTTATCTCTGATGAAAGAAGGAGATAAAGTCAACCTAGAAAGAGCGACATCTCTATCATCTCTCTTAGGGGGACATATAGTAACTGGGGATGTGGATGGAGTGGGCAGGATATCGAGAATAGATAAAAGGGTGGGGGAGACCGTAATGCAGATTGAATTTCTCCCACGTCTGGCAAAATATATAGTCAATCAAGGTCGTGTGTCTTTGGATGGGGTTAGTTTAACCGTAGCTGATTGTCGAGCTTCGAATTTTACCGTCCACCTTATTCCTTTTACCTTAAACAACACCACCCTGGGTCTAAAAAAAAGAGGGAATTTGCTTAACCTGGAGGTAGATATAATTTCTAAATATATAGAGAAAATGATCCATAATCAAAGTGGTTCTGGCTCGAGAATAGATAGAGGATTTTTAAAAGCTATGGGGTATTGAACTGAAAACCAGAAAAGTGCCAATAAGAATTTGTAAGGTTCCCAAGTAATTTACAAGAGGTGAGATAATGAAGTTTAATCCCATAGATGAAATTATGAAGGACTTCAAAAAAGGTAAGATGGTGATCGTGGTGGACGACAAGGATAGAGAAAATGAGGGTGATCTTATAGTCCCCGCTTCCCAAGCCACTCCTGAGGTGATAAACTTTATGGCTAAATATGGAAGAGGGTTGATTTGTCTGGCTATCACTTCTGAGAGGGCCCGGGAGTTGGGGCTTAGTCCCATGGTAAATGAAAACACCTCTCTCAAAGGGACTCCCTTTACTGTCTCCGTGGATGCCAAGCATAATACTACTACTGGAATATCTGCCTATGACCGAGCCCGGACTGTAGGAGTTCTCATTCACCCTCAGACTAAAGAGGAAGATCTGGCAAAGCCTGGTCATGTGTTCCCATTAATTAGTAAGAATGGAGGAGTTCTCGTAAGAGCCGGTCATACCGAGGCAGCGGTAGATTTAGCCAGATTAGCGGGATTTTACCCGGCAGGGGTTCTCTGTGAGATGATGGGAGAAGATGGCAGGATGGCCAGACTTCCTGAGCTTTTATCTTTCGCTGCTCACCATGGTTTGAAGATATGTAGCCTGGCCGACATCATATCATATCGTTGGAAGAAGGAAAAACTGGTTAAAAGAGAAGTTGTTACCGATCTTCCTACTCACTACGGGAATTTTAAACTCATCGCCTACAGGACTCTCCTCGAGGATAGGATTCATCTTGCTCTGATAAAAGGAAAAGTAAGAAATAAAGAGGATGTTCTGGTGAGGGTGCATTCTCAATGCCTTACGGGAGATGTTTTCAGATCCCTTCGCTGTGACTGCGGGGATCAGCTTGAGATTGCCTTATACATGATAGGAAAGGCAAGCCATGGCGTGGTACTTTACTTAAACCAGGAGGGGCGTGGAATCGGATTATTAAATAAGCTCAAAACATATGTGCTTCAGGACAGAGGGATGGATACGGTGGAGGCAAATCAGAAGCTTGGTTTTGAGCCAGATTTACGTAGTTATGGAATTGGAGCTCAGATCCTTGCCGATTTAGGACTTCACCGGATCAGACTTTTAACCAATAACCCTCGCAAAATAGTGGGTTTAGAGGGGTATGGGTTGGAGATTAGCGAACGCACTCCTTTAGAGATAAAGCCTAACCGCGTAAACAGGGAGTATTTGAAGACCAAGCAGAAGAAACTCGGTCACCTGCTGAGTTTCGATAAGGAATAGTATTAAGTACTAAGCATTAAGTACTAAGTGGTAGCCGCAGGCTTCAGCCTGCGTAGAGAAATGATAAACAGAAATGTTAGAGAAAAGAAACACCGGTTACCTCTGCACTGCTACCTGGGGCAGGTAAGGGTAACCTTCACTCTTTGTATTGAAGACAAAAGACCCTTTTTTGTGGAAAAGGCAATAGTGGATAAGTTCATAGAAATCCTAAGAGAAGCGAAGGAAAAGTATAATTGTAAAAATTGGGTATATATGTTCATGCCAGATCATTTGCACGTCGTTAATGAAGGTATTTCAGACAGTTCTGATTTATGGAAAATGATGAATTTTTTCAAACAAAAGACTGGTTTTTGGCTATCGCGGAATAAAAAAGGAACGAAATGGCAAAAAGATTTTTATGACCATGTTCATCGGAAAGAAGATGATTTAAAGAAGCACATAATCTACATTCTGGATAATCCAGTAAGAAAAGGGTTAGTCTCTGATTGGAAAGATTATCCTTCCAAAGGGTCACTGGATTTTAGCTTGGAAGATATTATTTCATGAAACGCAGGATAAATCCTGCGGCTACCAATTCAAAAAAGGCAAATATTTTTGACAATACCGCCGAATGGGAGGAAGTTATGAAAAATTATAAAGGGAAGATAAGGGGTAAAGGACTAAGATTTGGAATAATAGTTTCACGTTTTAATGAGTTTGTCACTGAGAAACTTTTGGAAGGAGCCCTGGACGCACTCGAGAGGCATGAGGTGGAGGAAGAAAATATTGAGATTATTTGGGTTCCTGGTTCTTTTGAAATCTCGGCTCTAGCCTCAAAGCTAGCCAAAAAGGAAAGATTTAATGCTCTGATCTGCTTGGGGGCTATTATTCGGGGTGAGACACCTCATTTTGAGCTGATATCATCTCAAGTAGCTCGAGGAATCGCCACCTTAGCTTTAAAGGAAGAAATCCCCGTTATTTTTGGAGTCATTACTGCCGATACTTTGGAGCAGGCAATCGAGAGAGCAGGTACTAAAGCAGGAAACCGAGGTTGGAACGCAGCCGTGTCTGCTATGGAAATGGTGGATCTTTATCAACAGGTGCAGAAATAGCTAGAGGAAATACAAAGAGGGCCAACACCAAGATCTGGACAGTTAAGAAGAGCCTCAAGTGGGCTACCCGGTATTTGGAAGAAAGAGGAATCGAGAATCCCTGCCTGACCTCGGAACTTCTACTGAGTCAACTTTTACAGAAGAAACGTTTCCATCTTTATCTTGACGGGGATCGAGATCTTCCTGGTTCAGTTCGTACCCTTTTCCTAAATTTGGTCAAAAAGCGTGGTCAATATGTCCCCCTATCTTATCTTACCGGCAGCCAAGATTTCATGGGTTACAGTTTCAAGGTGAATCCGAGGGTCTACATACCCCGTCCTGAGACCGAGATATTAGTAGAAAAGGTTCTTGAAGTAACTAGTTTGCCAAGAGGAAGAGAATTTATTGCCGTTGATCTGGGAACGGGCTGTGGAAATATTGCCATAACTTTAGCCAAGCAATTAGAAAGATCAAGGATCTGGGCGGTCGATATTTCACCCGAGTCTTTGGAAGTCGCCAGATGCAATGCCCAATTGCATTATGTGGATAAAAAGGTTGAGTTTTTAAGGGGAGATTTATTTACTCCTCTTATCAGGCTAGGCTTAGAGAGAAGAGTTGATTTAGTAATTTCCAATCCTCCCTATGTAGCCTCCACTCAGATGAAGAATTTGCCACCTGAGGTAAGAAAAGAACCGAAGGTGGCTCTGGAAGGCGGGGAAGAAGGATTGAGTGTGCATAGAAGAATTATCTGGCAAGCTCCTCGTTTTTTGAATAGAGGAGGTCTTCTTGCTCTAGAGATTGGATGCGGTCAGGTCAAGATTATAAAGGATTTAATTTCGGCCCAACCTCAGCTTTTACCTCCTAAGATTGTCTCGGATTACCAAGGAAAGGAACGGGTAGTGCTTACAAGGAAAAGAAGTGATTAGTGGTCAGGGTTTAATGAAAAACCAAGAGAGTTACCTAAGGCCTTGATTTCTTGATCAATAGTTTCTTTTCTTGAGATTTAGGAATTTATACACTTGTCGAAAGACATTTTCTGGTCCGAAGGAGGCGCAGCCGGAGCCTTATAGGAGCTACCTTAACGAAGCTTCGAGTTGAGGAAAAAGAAAGACGTGATGTCTGAGGAGCAGAGCGACGAGTTTCACGTCTTTCCCGGCCGTTAAGGTGCCGCAGGCAACGAGAAGCTGAGCAGAAATAATAAAAGGCTACTATACAGCGACGGAAGAAAATTGTCCTGAGACATTTTTTTGAGGAGTAAATTTTGGTTCCAGTAAGAGGCAAAAGAAAGAGATTTGAGACAAGGATTAAGATTTTATGGGTTGTCATAGTCTGTAGTTTTCTCATTCTTCTGGCAAGGATAGCCTGGCTGCAATTAATAGAAGGAGAAAGATATCTTCGTATTTCTAAGAATTCTCGCCTTCAACTCCTTCCTCTTCCTTGTACCCGAGGTCTCATTTTGGATAGAAATGGTAAGAAGTTAACTCACAATGAGGCCTCATTTTCAGTAGGGGTAATTCCATCCAATGTAAGCAATCCAGACCATCTTCTTGATCGTCTAGCTATTATCTTAAAGCTAGATAAAAAGGCTATTCTGGAAAGAATTCGCCGGGCCCCCAATCCTTTTAAACCTGTGGTGTTGAAAAAAAATGTGGGTATGTCTACCGTGACTTTTCTCCTGGAGAGAGAGGAAGAGTTTCCCGGAGTTGTCATTATTGCCCAACCAGTACGTACTTATCTTTACGGCGGACTCGCCTCTCATCTTCTTGGTCACCTGGGAGAGGTGAACCAAGCCGAGCTTGCCCTTAGTTCTGGCTATGGCATCGAGTTGGGAGATCTGGTGGGGAAGATGGGAGTAGAAAAGGTATGCAATAGATATCTACAAGGAGAAAAGGGAGGTAAACAAATAGAAGTAGATGCTCATGGCCGCGCCTTAAGAACAATTTCCGAGAAAGATCCTGTCCCAGGTCATAGTCTCTATTTAACCATAGATCTTCGAATGCAGGAGATTGCTGAAAAAGAGTTGGGAGAAAGGAAAGGGGTGGTATTGATTGGTGATCCATATACCGGAGGGATCTTTGCTTTGGTGAGTTACCCTGGCTTTGATCCAAATCTTTTTTCCTGGGGTATATCAGAAAGTGAGTGGAATAGATTAAGAGATGAACCTTTGCATCCCCTGGAGAATCGAGCTACCAGGGGAGAATATCCTCTTGGTTCCGCTATTAAAGTCATAACTGCTTCAGCGGCTCTGGAGGAGGGAATTATTAGCAAGGAGGATACTTTCTTTTGTGGAGGGAATTTTACCATTGGTAACCGGGTGTTTAAGGGATGGAAAGAAGAAGGTCATGGGGAAATAAATCTGGAAGAGGCTATTATTCATTCCTGCAATGTCTACTTTTATCAACTGGGCTTGCGCCTGGGAGTAAAACGAATAATCCGATACGCTAGTCTCTTTGGTTTAGGGAAGCCCACCGGTATAGATCTTGGGTCTGAGAAGCCAGGGTTTTTACCCACTCGCGATTGGAAGAAGAAACACAAAGGGGAGGCCTGGTATGGAGGGGACACGGTCAATCTCTCCATTGGACAGGGGTATATCTTAGTTACCCCGGTTCAAATGCTTAAAGTCATCAGCGTTATAGCCAATGGAGGATATCTGATTAGGCCCTATTTGATAAAGAAAATAGTAAGTCCGAGAGGTGATCTTATTAAGGAATTTCAACCCCCAAAGATGGAAAGAGTTCCTCTTTCTTCAGCTACACTCAATTTTCTAAGAAGATCCTTAAGGGGCGTAGTGCGGGAAGGGACAGGGTGGCGGGCAGAAAGTAAAACAGTGGAAATTTCCGGGAAAACCGGTACGGCAGAGCTATCCGAAGGCGAGAAACCCCATAATTGGTTCATAGGCTATGCTTCATCTACTCATCTCCGTCTGGCTATCGTGGTTTTGGTAGAAAATCGAGAAGAAGATATACAGATTGCTCCCCAGATTGCCGGAAAAATTTTTTCCCAGATCTTCGAAAAAAATGTACCCTGATTCTCGACCATACGATTGGCTACTTCTATTGGCGGTCTTAGGTCTTTCTCTGGGTGGACTTTTCCACCTTTATACGATTTCTTTTGTTCATCAGTCTTATTATTTTTTTCGCCAGATAGCCTGGGTGGGGATAGGATTGGGACTGCTAGTTCTATTTTCTTATCTTCGGATCAGTCTATGGGAGAAGGTAGCTCATCTTTTTTATTTGGCAATTTTTATTACCCTCCTTTTGGTATTATTTAGAGGAGAAGGTGCACATGGTGCACAGAGGTGGTTCAGGCTGGGGACATTTAGTTTCCAGCCCTCTGAGTTTGCTAAACTCAGCCTCATCATTGTTTTAGCTAAGTTGCTGGCTGCCAAGGATAATATAGGATGGAGACAAATAGGTCTATCTTTTTGTTTTACTTTCCCTTTCCTTATCTTAGTCGCCCTGCAACCTGATCTGGGAAGTGCTCTCATTTTGCTTCCACTTTGGCTGGGGATGCTCTTTTTGGCCGGTGTCTCTCCGAGAAAGCTTCTTACCATTCTGGGAATAGGGGCATCTTCCTTTCCATTTTTTTATTTATTGTTACGTCCCTATCAAAAGATGCGTATTCTGACCTTTTTGAATCCCGGTCGAGATCCTCTTGGCACAGGGTGGGCCGTCCTACAGTCTAAGGTTGCTCTAGGTTCAGGAAAATTAGTAGGCAAAGGTATTGGAGGAGCTCTTCATACCCAACTCAGTTTTCTTCCTCAACCCTTTACGGATTTTGTATTCGCCAGCATTGGTGAAGAGTGGGGATTTGTTGGAACAGGGATTTTTATAGGACTGTATTTTGTCATTATAACTAGAGGCATGAAGATAGCTAGACAATCTACCAATGGTTTTACCAGGCTGGTAAGTGGTGGTCTGATCATTCTATTATTTTTCCAGGTTTTTATTACCGTGGGAATGACGATAGGGATCATGCCTGTTACCGGTATGCCTTTACCTCTGGTGAGCTATGGGGGAAGTTCTATTATAATGTTTTTTCTGGGGATGGGATTATTGCTCAGTATGAAGAGATTCGGGGAATAGAGTCCCGAGATATTTCTTGACAGTTTTATATCCTTCTGTATATTGAATGCACCTGAGGTATAGAATTTCAATAATTTCTCTGAATTGTTATCAAGTAAACCTTGGCAATCGAGATATCAGAAAAAAAAGAGGGGAGCAGGCTCGACTTGCTCGAGCGAAGCGAGAGTCGGCTTTGCCGATCGAGCCGTCGAGGGGGGATATTTCCCCCCTCGAGTATCTTGGTGGGGGATGGGAATGACTTCTGGTTTCACCATGCCAATGACCATTACTGAGAAAATCCTAGCTTCTCATTCTGGAACCACCGAGGTGAAAGAAGGAGAATTTGTCGAGGCTCAAGTCGATCTTGCATTTGCTAATGACATTACTGCTCCCTTGGCCATAAAGAAGTTTGAGGAGTGGGATGGACAGCGAGTTTTTGATTCAGAAAAAGTGGCTTTTGTACTCGATCATTTCACACCCAATAAGGATGTAATCACGGCAGACCAATGCAGATTGGTCCGGGAATTTGCGCAGTGCCAAAATATCACCCATTATTTTGAGGCAGGAGCCTGCGGCATAGAGCATGTTTTGCTCCCGGAAAAGGGACTGGTTCTCCCGGGAGATCTGGTAATTGGAGCTGACTCTCATACCTGTACTGCTGGAGCTTTGGCTGCCTTTGCCAGTGGAGTAGGCAGTACAGATCTAGCTGCTGTCATGATCACCGGTAAGATCTGGCTTAGGGTCCCCTCAACCATTAGGTTGACATATCATGGTGAACTTCAGCCATGGACTAGTGCCAAGGATCTGATCCTTTATACAATTGGGGATATAGGCGTTGATGGAGCATCTTATCGGAGTATGGAATTCACCGGCAGGGTTCTCTCCAGGCTACGCATGGCGGGGCGATTTACCATGTGTAACATGGCTGTAGAAGCCGGAGCCAAGAATGCCATTGTCGAGCCAGACGAGGTTACCTTAAATTATATTAAGGGGAGAGGAGAAAGGGATTTCAGCCTTTATTACAGTGATCCTGAGGCTGAATATCTGGAGACGAGGGATTACAATGTTAGGAAAATTGAGCCTCAGGTGGCCTTACCGTCTCTACCCGCCAATGTTAGGGGAATATCAGAAGTGGAATCAGTAGCCATCGATCAGACGGTTATAGGTAGTTGTACTAATGGTCATCTGGAAGACCTAAGAGTTGCTGCAGGAATATTGAAAGGAAAGAAGGTTCATTCAGAGGTTAGGCTGATAATTGTTCCAGCTACTCCTTTGGTTTACCTCGAGGCTCTAAAAGAAGGATTACTTCAGATTTTCTCAGAGGCAGGTGCACTGATTAGTCCTCCCACCTGTGGACCTTGCATTGGAGGACATATGGGCGTACTGGGGAAAGGGGAGGTGGCAATTGCCACCACCAATCGTAATTTTAGAGGAAGAATGGGTCATCCTGAAAGTGAAGTTTATCTAGCTGGTCCAGCAATAGCCGCTGCTTCATCAATTAAGGGCAGGATTGCAGGTCCTGATGAGATAAAATAAAAGAGTGAAGAGAATGATGCCGGTAGCAGAAAGAATCAGAAGAATTCCTCCTTTGAGAAAAGAATGCAAGAAGCGGTGGAACGAATTGGGTCAGTATTAACCTGATACCCACAGGAAAAATTCGTCTTGACAGTTGGGAGAGGTTTTGTTAAAATAACTTTAAAATCGAAGATATTCGACATACACATAAATAGGTGGGCGTGTAAATGCTCAGTAAACGCCGTGTCACATTGAATTTTCAGGGTAGCCGCACCCTTTAGGGTGCGCAGGCTCTGAGCCTTGCGACTACCAAAAATGACGGGGTTCACTGAATACTTACGTGGGCGTTAGGTAAAAAGCTGATGATTTGTTGGGAAAGGAGGTGAAAGTAAGGTTTTTTCAAAAATACTTGACGAACGGAGGAGGTTCTGAGAAATGTTAACCAAGACTTTTTTGAAAAGATGTGGGATGGTAGGATTATTAGCATTCGGTATTCTCTGGACTCAGATGCCGGTTAAGGCCCAAGAAAAGTCGGTGAGAGAACAACTCGCAGAAGCTAAAGCGGCAATTGCTGATCAGGTATGGGTAATCGAGCAGATGAAGGATAATTTCTTCAAAGTAACCGGCCAACTAGAGACAGAGATCAAAAAGCTAAGAGCAATCAATATCGAACAAGCCAGAAAGATTGAAGAGGTCACCAATGTCTATTCGAGAAAAATTCAAGAGTTGGGAGGTGAACTGGATCGTCTTAAGGCAGCGTACACTAATCTCGAGGCTGTCAATGTTGAGCAGGCTCAAACCATCAAGCAGATCACCGATAACTACTTTGAGGTAACCGGGAAGCTTGGTGAGGAGCTTGCTATACTCGAGGCTGCCAATGCTGAGCAGGCTCAAACCATCAAGCAGATCACCGATAATTTCTTTAAGGTAACTGGAGAACTCAACAGCAAACTGGGTTCACTCGAGGCTGCCAATGCTTCACTCGAGGCTGCCAATGCTGAGCAGGCTCAAACCATCAAGCAGATCACCGATAATTTCTTTAAGGTAACTGGAGAACTCAACAGCAAACTGGATTCACTCGAGGCTGCCAATGCTTCACTCGAGGCTGCCAATACCGAGCAGGCTCAAACCATCGAACAGATGAGGGATAATTTCTTGAAGGTAACAGGTAAGCTAAACGAAGAGGCAAATATGCTCAAGGTGACCATAGACGAGCAAGCTGCCACCATCAAAAAACTTAAAGGTCAGAGAATGCTTCTCGGTCTTGGATTCCTAATAGCCACAGCTGTATTAATAAGTTGTGACTAAGATCATTTGAGAATGACGTGGAAAGAGCCGATTTAATGAAACGTATTTCCTCTGTTGTAAGACCATTGGAGTTTCAATAAAATTCCTATGGCTAAAAAAAACAACATTTAGAGGACAAGACGTTTGAGGTTAGGCTCATATAAAGAATGAGTAGTGTTTCAATAAAAATGATAGGTTGTTATTATGGATGTGGGAATCATTTGGTAAATAAGTCTTCAAGGGGGTGAAGAAGATGCTTAGGAATGCTGGAATAGGAATCTTAGTTTTGGGAACCGGATTGTTTTTGATGAGCGGCATTGGATTAGCCGGGCAGTCTTCCATGGTAAACCTAGAGGAAGCCTTGGCCCAATGGGAGGGACTTCAGAAGGAAGTCGTTCAGACCGGAAAAATTGCAGCAGAAGCAAAAGAACTTTCTGTAGATACGGTATTGAGAGCTGCTGAGTTTAAGGAAATTGTACTGGCCAAGCTGGGGCTGTGGCGAGCAAAAATGGCGGAAGGACTCATGACGACCATAGAAGCAAGAGAAATAGCCCGTAGAGCAGAAGAACAGATGAAAATTAATAAGAAACTACAGGGAGATATGGCTACTCTACAAGGAGATGTGACTACTCTACAGGGAGATATGACTACTGTGCAGGAAAAAGTAAAAGGTCATGAAAAGATCCATCAGGTTCTGAAGAAAGATGTGAAGGATCTTCAGACCAGTGTTTCCGTGGCTAAAGAAATGGCCGCCACTGCAAAAATGGAGGCTGATCAGGCTAGAAAGGAAATCAAACAATTAGCAAGAGATACACAGGAGAAGACAGATCTATTATTTGCCAAGCTAAACAGTCTGGAAAAGAGGGTAAGAGCCCTAGAACAGCGAGTGGGAAAAAAACCTCTTAAACTTAAGCCTAAAAAACTCTACCCGGTGAAAAAAATCGGGAAGCTTTATGAAGTGAAGAAAGGTGAGAGTCTCTGGCGTATCTCAGGACACAAAGATGTTTACAACGACCCTTCCAAATGGAAAAAGATATACGAGGCTAACAAGAATAAGATTGCTAATCCGAATGTTGTCTATCCAGGTCAGCGATTGGTAATACCTCCGGAATAAATAAGGAGGTGTAGCAGACAGAAAAGATAAGGTATTTCCCCGGCCTTCAGGTTTGTTTGGAGGGTGGTTGTTGATACTTTTGTTGGAACTTTTTTATTCTTCCTCCGCTGTCAAGAAATTTCTGTTTACCAGTAAAGAAAGGATGGCAACGGGAGCATATTTCTACCCGCAAGTTCTGCTTGGTAGACCTTGTCTTATATTCTGCACCACAGGCACATCTAATAATTGTCTCCTGGTAAGGGGGGTGTATTTCTTTCTTCATGTTATTCTCCTAGCTTTTGGAGTTTTTCCCTAGATGAGAAATGACCTCCAGAAATCGTTCATTGTTCTCGGTTTTTTTCATTACTTCTATTAACGCCTCAATGGGCTCTTTAAGGTTCTGTCGATTAAGATAATCTCGGAGGGTCCATATCATCTTAAGTTCCCTTTCACTCAGCAATAGTTCTTCCTTTCTCGTACCCGAGCGGTTAATATCAATGCAAGGGAAGATTCTTCGCTCAGCTAATTCCCTGGTTAGTCGTAGTTCCATGTTGCCTGTCCCCTTAAATTCTTCAAAGATAACCTCGTCCATTTTACTTCCTGTTTCTACCAGAGCAGTAGCTAAAATAGTTAAACTTCCGCCTTCTTCTATGTTCCGAGCCGCCCCGAAGAATCTTTTGGGATAGTGTAAAGTATTAGCATCTATTCCCCCTGAAAGAATTTTACCAGAAGTGGGGACAACCAAGTTATAGGCTCGAGCTAATCTGGTAATGCTGTCTAAGAGAATTACTACATCGTATTTTTGCTCTACTAATCTTTTAACCTTTTGGATAACTAATTCTGCTACTCGGATATGACGTTTTGGAGGCTCGTCAAAGGTGGAAAAGGCGATTTCCCCAACCACGGATCGTTGCATATCGGTGACCTCTTCCGGTCGTTCATCAATCAAAAGGACTATAAGTTCTATCTCTGGAAAATTGGCGGTAATGCTGTTAGCGATTTTTTGCAGTAACATAGTTTTTCCCGTCTTGGGAGGTGCAACAATGAGACCTCTCTGTCCCTTCCCTAAGGGTGCAATAAGATCAATCAAACGAGGAGAAATGTCACCAGAAGCATCTTCCAGGGTGATGCGTTCTTGAGGATAAAGAGGAGTTAGGTTTTCAAAGATAGTTCTTTTTCTTGCTTCTTCGGGATCCTTTCCGTTTACCGACTCTACCTTTAACAAGGCAAAGTAATTTTCACCCTCCTTGGGTGGTCTAATCTGGCCACTTACCGTGTCTCCTTCACGTAGGTCAAATCTTTTAATTTGTGAGGGGGAAACATATATATCATCCGGCCCAGAGACATAGTTTGATCTCAAGAATCCGTATCCCTCAGCAAGAATATCTAAGACCCCGCATCCGTAAGCTACTTTTTCGCGATCAATCTCATTCTGTATTATCTTAAATATGAGATCCTGTTTTTTCAGATAGCGATAATTCTCAATCTTCCTCTCTTCTGCCATCTGATGCAGCTCAGCAATATTTTTCTTTTGTAGCTCAGCAATATTCACTTTTCACCCTCCTTATGGCGTCAGGGAGATTCTCTAAGACATCCCCAGCTATGAGGCTTGTTTCTCCCCTTTTTTGAGCAGCAAGGTCTCCGGCGAGTCCATGAAGATATACCCCAATCTGGGCTGCTAACAAAGGTGAGAACCCCTGTACTAATAGACCAGCAATGGTACCGGTGAGAACATCTCCGGTTCCTCCACTAGCCATTCCTGGATTGCCAGTGGAGTTGATCCAGCTGTTACCTTCTTTGTCAGCTATTATTGTTCCAGCCCCTTTTAGTACAGCAATGGCTCCCGTTTCTCTAGCCAGAGCGACAGTAGATTCAATTCTATCCTTTTGAACCTCTTCTACCTCAATTTCTAAAAGTCTGCTCGTTTCCCCTGGATGAGGGGTAATGATTAAAGGGGCTCTATATTTTTGGAGTAGAGAAATTTCACCCACAAGGTTGTTTATCCCATCTGCATCAAGGACCAGAGGAATGTTTAACCCTCTCATAATCATTTTCACCAGTTTTTTAGTTTCCTCGTCTACCGAGATACCCGGACCTAAAGCTATTGCCCTACATCTACCACTAAATTCTTCAATTTTTCCGAATGCCCCGGAAGATAAAGTCTTTTGTGAGGTCTCGGGAAGAGGTAGAGTCATCACTTCAGTCAGTTTGATTTCTAAGATTGGATTTAAACTTTCTGGAATTCCTAATGTTACCAGCCCTGCCCCTACCCTCAGAGCAGAAAGAGCTGTTAAGGTAGCTGCTCCTGTCATGCCGGGCGATCCAGCAATTATCAAAAGGTGCCCAAAATTTCCCTTGTGAGAAGAGGGTTTTCTGTAAAATAAATCTTTTTGGATATCAGAGGAGGTAAGAAGATTACATTTGATCCTTTCCTCGCCTAGAAACGAAGGAATTCCTATATCCGCGACTTCTATTTTTCCCGTATAGTTTATGCCTGGATAAAGATATAGCCCCCTTTTGGGATAGGCAAAGGTCACCGTAACATTTGCCTTAATAGCCTCTCCCGGTACCTCACCCGTGTCAGCGTGTAAGCCGGTAGGAAGATCTACGGCCATAGTATAGCTTGAGCACTGGTTGATTAAGTCAACGGCTTCTCTCATTAATCCTCTAAGGGGAAGAGTGGAACCGGTTCCCAGAAGGGCGTCTACAATTATATCAGCATGGGGGAGTTCCTGGCGTAAGAGCTTTAGATCCTGAGCAGAGTTAATTTCCTTTATCTCTATCCCCAATTTCTCAGCTATGGATAGATTTGTAGCCGCATCTCCTTTGACTCTGTTTTTCTTGGCCAAAAGGAACACTTTTACTCTCACTCTCCGGTTAAAAAGGTGCCTGGCTATTACCATTCCGTCTCCTCCGTTGCTACCCGGTCCACAGAGGATATAGACTGACTTTTCAGGAAGTGGCGAGTATTCTTTTTCTATCACTTCTACTACCTTGATACCAGCATTTTCCATAAGCACTATACTGGGTATTCCTATCGTCTTTATGGTAAGTTCGTCTAACCTTTTCATTTCTTGTGAGGTAACCACCTTCATCATTGATCCTTTTCCTCTCCAATTGCTATAGCTTGAGCTATAGCATAATCATTATCATGCGATAGACTAATCAAGATCTTTTTTACTCCTTTTTGGTCAGCAATTATTTTCATCTTCTTCTGGAGCACAATGTAGGGCTTGTTGTTTTTCTCTGCTAAAACCTCAATATCTTGCCAATATCCACCAGTTCCCAGAGATTTGAACACAGCTTCTTTGGCAGCAAATCTTCCTGCTAGATAAGTGAGTCTTGTTCTCCCTTGACTGGCATTAATCTCTTCAGGGGTAAAAACCTTTCGCTCGAGTCGAGTTCCCCATCTCTGCAAAGCTTTTTTTAATCTCTCTATTTTAATAATGTCTATTCCTATTGCTCTAATCATAAGGGCCCTTACCGGCCAACTAATCTTACCATCTCCCTTACCGCTTCCTTCATTCCGACCAGACATGCCCGGGCAACGATAGAGTGGCCTATACTAACTTCCTCTATCTCTTCTATAAGGCAAATTTTTCTTGCGTTCTGGTAGTTTAAACCATGTCCGGCATGCACTTCCAGATCGAGCTTTTTGGCCAGGGCGGCGGCCCCGGCAATTCTCTCCAGTTCGGTGGCTGAATCGAGGAAACTAGTTGCTTCGGCATAAGGTCCGGTATGGAGCTCCACTACATTTGCTCCCAATTTGTGTGCTTTTCTTACACTGTTTGGAGTTGGATTTATGAAGAGAGAAACCGGGATTTCCATTTGGTGAAGGAGGGAGATCACTTCTTTTAACCTGGGGTCTTCTTGGGAAAGATCGAGCCCCCCCTCGGTAGTTATCTCGGTCTCTTTTTCTGGAACCAAGGTAGCCAGATCGGGCTTTGTTTTTAAGGCAATTTTCACTATCTCCTCGCTAGTTCCCATCTCAAGATTCAATTTAGTGTGTATCATCATCCGCAAAAGATCCAAGTCACGCGGCTGGATATGCCTTCTATCTCGTCTTAGATGAATGGTTATTCCTTCTGCTCCGCCTAGTTCTGCTAAAAGTGCGGCAGCTGCTGGATCTGGCTCCTTAACTTTTCTAGCCTCACGCAAAGTAGCTACATGGTCAACATTTACACTTAATCTTGGCATTTAGAAACTCCCTGCTTATCAAATTATCAGCTCTAATTCTTTTTACTGCCTCCTCTAGTCTCTCTTCACTTACTGTCAAGGCTATTCTAATATAACCCTCTCCGCAGGAGCCAAAGCCAATGCCGGGAGTGACTATCACTCCACACCTCTCCATGAGGAGCTCAGCAAATTCTAAGGAAGAAAATCTTGAGGGGATCTTTAGCCAGAGATAAAAGGTAGCTTTGGGTAGTTGAATCTGCCAATTTATTCTGGCCAGCCCTTCAGTCAAGATATTTCTTCTTCTCTGGTAAATCTCTTGTGTCTTTTTCAGGGCGTGTTCGTTCATCCTCAAAGCCTCTATTCCTGCTTCCTGGACAGCCTGAAAAACACCTGAATCTATATTGGTTTTTACCTCATTCAGAGTCTCAATTATGGCTTTGTTTCCCACGGCAAACCCGATGCGCCAGCCGGTCATGTTAAAAGTTTTTGATAAAGAATGAAACTCTATGGCTACTTCCTTAGCCCTTTTTATTTCCATAATGCTGGGGGGTGAGTATCCGTCAAAAGAGATTTCTGAATAAGCAAGATCATGGCAGACAACTATATTAAACTCTTTAGCAAAATCTACTATACTCTGAAAGAAATCCTTTGTTGTTACCGCTCCCGTGGGATTGTTAGGATAGTTGATGAATAAAATCTTTGCTCTCTGGGCTACTTTTTTGTCTATTTTTTCTAGACAGGGTAAAAAGTGATTTTCCTTCCGGAGAGGCAGGAGGTAGGATTTTCCTCCAGCAAATATAACACCTGCCCCGTAGACAGGATAAGCTGGATCAGGTACCAAAGCAATATCTCCGGGATTAATCAAGGCTAAAGATATATGAGCTATCCCTTCTTTAGAGCCGATAAGGGTAAGGACTTCTTTCTCTGGATCAAGTCCAACCCCAAACCTCCTCTGGTACCATTGAGAGACCGCCCGGCGAAAGGAAAGAAGACCTTGGTAAGAAGGATAACGATGATTCCGGGGATTCTCAGCCGCCTGGGATAATCTCTTGATAATAGGAGAAGGAGTAGGAAGGTCAGGATCTCCTACTCCCAGGTCGATAAGATCCTTTCTTTCTTCCCTTAGGCGAGATTTCATTTTGTTTAACTTGGCAAATAAATAGGGTGGAAGTTTGGTTAGCCTTTTCGCTTTATCTATTTTCATAATTTCCCTTTTTTAATCCTAATACATCCTGAAGGTCATAGAGCCCCTTTTCTTTGTCTATGATAAACTTTGCTGCTAGAATAGCTCCCCGGGCAAAGATACCTCTAGATTCGGCTCGGTGAATGATTTCCAGTCGTTCTCCAGGTCCGGCAAAGAGAACCATGTGGTCCCCGACTACACTTCCTCCTCTTACAGCATGGATACCAATCTCATCCGGCCTTCTTATTTCTTTTACTCCCTTTCTTCCATACACCCCTACCTTAGCCAGATCTGCGTCTTTCATTCTAGCTATGATTTGAGCAATTTTTCTTGCTGTGCCGCTGGGTGCATCGGCCTTATTTCGGTGGTGAATTTCTATAATTTCTGCATCAAAATCTTCTCCCAGAACGCTGGCTGTCTGTTCTACTATTTTGTAAAAGAGGTTAATACCCACACTCATGTTTGGGGAAAGAACCAGAGGGATACTGTGGGAAGCTTCTTTTATTTTCCCATATTGTTCTCCTTTGAACCCGGTAGTGCCTATGACCATGGGAACCCTTTTGCTTTTAGCGACTTCAAGATGTTCAAGTGTTGCCTGGGGAGTAGTAAAGTCGATTATTACAGTATCTGGTCTTATTGCTTCTTCTAGGTCAGGAATAACTTTGATTCCCTTTTCGATTTCTTTGCCTAAAGAAGCATGATTACGAGCCTCTATTGCTCCAATTAATTTCATCCCCTTTGCCCGATGGACTTTAAAGGTAATCTCCTTACCCATTCTTCCCCGAGCACCACAAACAATAATATTTAGCATCTTATGAATCCTCGATTAAAAACCTGTGGGAAATAGCCGATAAGGTCGGGGGTTTAGATTTTGAACAGCAAACTAGATAAGTTCTGGTGGACTAAACTTTGGCCTGCCATCTTAAAAACCATGATGCTATCTTTATTTTACGCATTCTAAGGCGCATTTTTTCCCCAACGGAAAAGAGAGTAGTAAGCAGAATTTGGAAAAACGGTACCCACTTTTTGATTAGAGGAAGGTATCTGGTGGAGGCGGAGGGAATCGAACCCTCGTCCAGAGACAAAACCATCGGAACATCTACATATTTAGTCTACATTTTGAATTCATCTTTCCTCCCTCCTGTAGACGAGATGAAGGAAAGACTAGCAGCTCTCGAGTATTCGCTTTGTTTCCCATCTGCCTGGAAACAAAGCTAGCTCTACTTTCTCACGCCTCTTTTACTCCGTAGAGCAAAAGTAAGGAGACGTAGCTACTTAGTTGTAGCTAAAAGCTAACGTTGGATTAGCGTTTAAGTTTAGTTGCCGGATGGATTTACAAGGTGTCCGGCGACCCTTGCTATGCCATTCCGATTTTTCTATCCCTGTCGAAACCGTTTCGCCCCCTTTCTTCATTTCTAATGAGGATAGTATCTTTTTCGTTCCTTTAATGTGCGTTTTATTTCCCGGTCTATGGAGATTTCTCGAAGCTTTCTTCTTTTATCATACAATCGTTTTCCTTTTGCCAAACCTATCCCTACTTTAACTTTCCCTTTTTTAAAGTATATACTTAATGGAATTAATGTCAAGCCCTTCTGAGATAAAGTTCCTATTAGCTTTCTTATTTCACCGTGGTGCAGAAGGAGTTTTCGGGGTCTTTTGGGATCAAGATTTGGCTGGCTGGTACGAGCATAGAGAGCTATATGAAGGTTATGTAAAAATAGCTCTCCGGAGATTACTCGGACAAAAGAATCAATGAAGTTTACTTTCCCCTCCCGGATGGATTTAACTTCTGATCCTTTAAGCACAACTCCTGCCTCCCATCTTTCTAATATATGGTAATCATGAGTTGCCTTCTTGTTGGTAATCATTTTTTTTAACTTCTTCTTTTGGTGAGTACATTTATCAAACCTATTAGTATTCCCAGGGTGAGAAAGGCACCGGGGGGAAGAATCATAATTACCCAGGGCCGAAAAGAACCACCAAGAATCTGCAAGCCAAATATGGAACCTGAACCCAACAGTTCCCTTATAGATCCCAGAATAACCAAAGCGCCGGTAAAACCTGCTCCCATGCCAAGAGCATCAACTAAAGATGAAAGAGGGGGATTCTTGGAGGTAAAGGCCTCTTGTCTTCCTAAGATTATACAATTTACCACAATCAAGGGAAGGTAGGGACCTAATGCCTTGCTTATGGAGGGGTGGTTGGCCTTGAAAAAGTAGTCAATTATAGTGACGAAACTGGCAATAATTATGGTAAAGGTAGCAATCCTCACTTCGCGAGGAATGAATTTTCTGAATGAGGAGATGATCAGACCTGAGCACACCAAGACAAAAATCACCGCAGTCCCCATAGAAAATCCATTTATAGCGGAGTTAGTTACTGCTAAGGTTGGACACATCCCCAGAAGCTGAACAAAGACAGGATTCTGTTTCCATAATCCCTTAGCGAATTCACCGTAAAGCTGATAAGATTTCACTTATTTCTGTCTCCCTGGCTCCTTTTTTAGAAATCCTTCCCTTAAGAATATTAATTTTTTCTCCCATAAAGTCAAGGGGTACCTCGAAGCCCGAGAAATCGAGGGGGTTGACAAAGCATAAATAGGCCGTATAATAGTACACGTGCACGAAAGCTTAGGAAAAGGATATTGTATAAATACCTTATTAATAAATCATTATCCTCCGGAGGAGTATGCTTTTACCAACCTCACCGTTGCATGTCGGGGGAACATTGAAGTGTTAGCAAGACAGCATGCCAAGAACCTGCGTATGGTAGATAGTCACCTTCTAGAGAAAGTATCGTATTCTGAAAGAAGGAAAACTCCCACTGTTAGCGGCCAACCACAAAAATATTCAGAGGACTATATTGAAATTCCTGACTCTATTAAAAGACGAGATAAAAGGAGAGTTCGGGAAAATCACGATCACTCAGCCGGTATTAAAGAAGACCTGCTAGCTGGGTGAATAAGTGACAGGACAAAAATTCTCTGAAAAAATTTCTGACCATTAAAGATCGAACCAAAATCTAACTATTGAGTAATTTTGTTTGGAATTTCTCTTAAGAGAGCCAGACCAGCTAAAAATAGGGCCAGGAGGAGGTAAGAGATAAGAAAGTAAATAGGCCATCAGCTGGGACAAAAGGAAAGCTTTCTAAAAAGGAGGAAAACGTTAAATAACTAAATTTCTTTTTGGAAGCCTTCACGGAAAAATGAATTATGTGGGTAAAAGAATTATCTAGAAACCAACAAAAGGAGGCAGTAGTATGAAAACTTGGTTAAGGATGTTGGTGGTTTCAATCCTGGTAGCAGGATTGGTAATTGGTATTGGAGGAAGTTCCCTAGCGCAGGCACGAAAGTACACGGTTTATGTGATAGTGCACGGCGGTATTGCGGATCCGTTCTGGAAGGTTTGTGAAAAAGGCGCAAAGGATGCAGCTGCCCTATATCCCGATCTAGATGTAACCTATGTTGGACCAGCAGTATATAAGTTTGAAGAGTTCATGACCTATGTAGAGTCAGCCATAGCATATAATCCTGATGCCCTGGTTGTTACCTTGACTGACCCTCCAGCTATGGATGAGTCCCTTCGCGCGGCCATTGCCGCGGGATTACCGGTAGTGGCGATCAATGCTCCGGACCTAAGGGAGCCTGTTGAAGCGAGGATACCTGTAATAACTTATGTCGGCGAAGACAGCTATGTGATCGGGGTGACTGCAGCAAAAGAAACGTTAGAGCGATTCACCCCCAAACGGGCAGTGTTCGCTAACCACCACCCAGGAGCCGTTAATATTGAGGCAAGAGGAAGAGGCTGGGTAGATACCATGAAGGAAAAAGGTATACCCGCAGAGCAGCTAGATATCACTGAGGACGCAGTTAAGGGAGCTGAGATAACAGCAGCCTATCTGAGGACACATCCTGACACTGATGCCATCTTTGTTTCAAATACACTTCGCACAGAAACGATCGTACCGCGTCTAGAATCAGATGGCATTAAGGTAGGGGTTGAGGTAAAGATTGCTCAAATGGATATATCCCCGAAGATCCTCGAATACATCGGAGCTGGCAAGGTAATGTTCACAATGGACCAGCAGCAGTATCTGCAAGGTTACCTGGGGGTACTGTTCGCGTACTTGCACGTGAAATATGGGTTTACACCTCCACCAGCACCAGTCTCGACAGGACCGGGAGTCGTAACCAAAGCGGAGATTCCTGTGCTGGCAACATTATCCGAGCAAGGGTATAGATAAGGCAGCAACGTTAGGTGCGGAAGTGCTCGGTAGTTCAGGTTAGACGGCGTCCGTACCGGACGCCGTCTAACACACTGATACCTCGGTTACATTTAATCACAGACAAGGATTGATGATGGACAACGTAGATACGGGTATAGGAAGGGTAAAGGAAAATTTGTCTTTATCTCTTTCTCGGATACGCCGGTGGCCCGAATTTGGCGTGATACTTGCTTTCTCAACCATATTTATGGTCTTCTCTCTTCTTGCCCCTAAGTTTGTTACTTTGCGTAACCTTACCGGGGTATTCACCATAGTATCGGAGTTAGGGATCATAACCATCGGTGTGGCTTTCCTCATGATCGCCGGAGAGTTCGATCTTTCAGTAAGCAGCGTCTACGCATTATCAGGTTTCCTCTTTGTGACACTAGCGAACAGCTTTAATTCGCTTTTAGCCCTTATCATCACCCTGGTGGCTGCTGCCTGCATTGGTTTCCTCAATGGAACGATAACTCTACGAGCCGGCATCCCTTCATTCATAACGACCTTGGGCACGATGATGTTTTTAAGGGGGATCATGCTGGCAGTAACCGGGGGACGTTCCGTTGTCTATAATGGTGACCTCATTGTTCCAACCATGCTAACCCGATTTATAGGCCGTGGGTTTCGCCCTTCGCATATTTGGTTCCTCGCCCTGGCCCTGTTCTTCTCGCTCATACTTACCCGAACACGTTACGGGAATTGGGTATTTGCCACCGGGGGAAAGAAGGAAGTGGCAAGGGCAATGGGGGTAAATGTAAACAGGGTGAAGGTAGTAAACTTTATGATATCATCGGTGATGGCAGGACTTGCAGGTTGTATTGTCATCAATAGATTTGGGGTAGCAAACGCATCATTTGGAATGGGGATGGAGTTAGAGGCCATCGCCTCGGCCGTTATCGGGGGAACCTTCTTGATGGGAGGCTATGGCACCATCATTGGGGCATTCTTTGGGGCATTCCTCATGGGCATGATGAGGACTGGGCTGGTAATGGTTGGAGCACCCGCCTATTGGTACCAGGCATTCGTGGGAGCAATCTTAGTCATAGCAGCAACGATCAATATTAAGCTGAGGCGCCTGGAGATGTAGAAGGAGGTTATAGGGCGATGCAGCAGGATTTACCGTTAGTAAGAATGGTAAACATAAATAAGAGATTTGGCGCGGTCGAGGCATTGAACAATGTGAGTATCGAAGTCCGGCAGAAGGAGGTTTTGGGACTTCTAGGAGATAACGGGGCGGGTAAATCCACTCTGATAAAGATCCTGGCAGGTGTGTTTCCTCCGGACGGGGGCGAGATCTATTTCAATGAAGAGCCGTTAAAATTTTCATGCCCAAAAGAGGCCAGGGCAAGGGGGATTGAGACGGTCCACCAGGAGTTATCATTAGTAGATATGATGACTATCTCGCGGAATTTCTTCCTGGGAAGGGAGCCAACCAAAGGGATAGGCTCAATCGCCCTGCTTGATAAGAAGAAGATGGACAAAGAGTGCAGGAGGGTTATAGCAGAGATTGGCATAAGGGTAAGGTCACCGAACGAATATGTATCGATCCTATCGGGAGGGGAGAGACAAGCGATATCAATAGGAAGAGCGATGTATTTTGGGGCCAAGCTCCTCATCCTGGATGAGCCTATGAACGCCCTGTCGGTGAAGGAGACAAGGATAGTGATAGGGCATATAGAAAAGGCGAGAAAGTTAGGAACTTCGATCATATTCATAACGCACAACGTATACCACGTGTATCCAGTCGCTGACAGATTCGTGATATTGGACAAAGGGCTCAAGATAGGAGAGTTTGACAAAAAAGAGGTTGAAACTAAGGATATCATAGAAATGATAGCTAGGGGCAAGGTATAAGACTATGACTTCGTTAGAGTCCCGAGATACTTCTTGAAGAAATTTTGTCCATTAAAAGGAGGTGGTGAATGGGAGAGAGATCAAGATGAGAGGAGATGAGAGTAGTAGAGATCGTCTAAAAAAGGAGTGTTAAAATGAAGAAATTAAGAGCAAAAAGCGGGATAATGGTAGTTGCCTTGGCGGTAGGTTTGCTTCTGGTGGGAGGAGCAGTCTCGTATACTCAGGAGACTGAGACTATTACCGTTACTGTCCGTTGCCGGGCGAAACCGCCCATGGAAAACTGGCGCGGTGATAACTTCCTTCTAGCGACTGAGGAGCTCAATGCTGATCTGAAGGCCGCAGGTGACCCCCGACGGGTTGAGATCGAACTTATACAGGACAACATGGACTGGGGTCCTTACCTAAGCGAGTTCGTGCTCGGCTTTGGGGCTGGTGAGGCGCCGGACATCTGGCTTACCGGACACGAGTACATCGGTGCTCAGGCCGAGGCGGGCCGGATCATTGCCCTGGACGAGATGTTGAAGGAGTTCCCCACATTCAACCTTATCATTGACGGCCTCTGGGATTCCACCACGTACAAGGGCAAGATCTGGGGGATCCCCCAGGATGCTGAGGCTCGACCCCTCTACTTCAACAAGGCTTTGTTGAAGAAGCTCGGTTGGTCCGATGCAGAGATCGCGGCCCTGCCGGGGAAGATCGAGAAGGGTGAATTCACCCTCTACGACATGCTGGAGACGGCCAAGGAGGCCGTGGCCAGGGGTATCGTCGAGCTGGGCAATGGTTTCTGGACTCGCCCCAAGAACGGCCCCGACTTCACTGCCTTCTACTATGCCTTCGGCGGGGAGACCATCGATCCTGCGACCGGCAAGCTGGTCTTTGATACGGCGGCGGGGCTGAAGTACTACCAGTTCTTCTACGACGCCGCGCAGACCTACGGGTCAATGGGCTGCCTTGGCTTAGGTTGGGGCGAGGCCTGGCATCCTGGGGTCTCCGGGAGTAAGGTTCTGTTCTGGATCGGCGGGACGTGGCAGTGGGCCGAGTGGGCAGAGATTTACCTCAAGGACCTCGGCGGTGAGGCCTACATGTGGGAGAACTTCGGCTTCGGATTGATCCCGGCTGCGGAGAAGGGTGACAAGCCGAACTCCCTCACGCACCCGCTGGCCTATCTTATCAGCTCCCAGTGTAAATACCCGGACCTGGCGCTGGCCCTAATTGCCAAGGTTAGTAACTATGGACCCAACACCCGTCATGCGATCGCCAGCACCCATCTGGGTATCCTCAAGGGCCAGACAGAGTACAAGTTCTACAAGGTATCCCGCCTGCTGAGCGAGACTCTCTACATGCTCGATTACACTACTTTTCTGCCCAACAACCCCTACTGGGGCCCCTATTCCACCATTACCTACGAGGCCCTGGCAGCGGCGGTGGGGGGCGAGTTCACCCCCGAGGAGGCGGTAGACTTCGTGGTAGATGGGCTCCAGCGTGAGCTGGGCGACAAGGTGATCATTCGGTGAAGAAAAAGGGACAAACCGGGGAGGGGGAGCTCCCCCTCCCCATTTCTTCCAAGGCAAAAAACCGGACCTTCTCCCGGTTACAAGGACGATTGGCACCGTACGCTTTTCTCGCCCCCGCACTTATAGTAGTAACTCTGTTTTTCTTCATTCCCCTAGTTATGGTTTTTATCTTGAGCTTTACTAACTTGGACATGACTAACTTCGGAATCCTTGAGTGGTGGAGACCGGCAAATTGGAGTTTGGATAATTATGTAAAGATCTTCACCAACAGGTTCTTTCCCAAGATTCTGGGCAATACTCTCATCTATGTAGCCCTGACCCTGGCCTTCTTTAACGTGGGAATGGCCCTGGTTATCGCCCTGATAACCACTCACATCAACCGCCAGGCTGGCTTTGCTTTCCGAGCACTGTGGCTCCTGCCACGTATTACCCCGGTGGTTGTCTATATAATGATGTGGAAGGCCCTGTCTGGGCCCGCCCCCATGGGCATTATAAATAACTTTCTTGGTGTTTTAGGCATCGGTAGGGGAGAATATTTGCTCAACACCCATCCGTGGGTCTTTGTCATCCTGGTCAATGGGTTCATCGGCGCCTCATTTGGCATGATTCTCTTCTCCTCAGCCATTGAAGCCATTCCCAAGGACTACACCACGGCCTCCAAAGTGGATGGGGCTACAACCTGGCAGACTATTCGTTACGTCATTCTTCCCATGATCAAATGGCCACTCCTTTTCGTGACCACCTATCAGACTCTGTCCCTTTTGACTTCTTTCGAGCAAATCATGCTCCTTACTGATGGAGGTCCCAGACTTTACCAGACTGAAGTTTGGGCTTTGACCGCTTATCACCGGGCTCTAACCAGCTATTTCGGGAATACCCAGTGGGGTTATGGCTCGGCCTGGGCGGTGGCGTTGGTAGTCATCGGCATAATAATGGCCATTATATACCTGCGGGTTTTCAAGTTCGGCGAGTTGGTGGAGGAACCGAAGATAGATCGGCTATAATGATGTATACAAGCAAAGGTGCCATAAGATGACCTTACGACAAAAGCTGAGGCCTGCGCTTGCTTACCTGGCTTTAATCGTGCCTAGCGCCCTCATCCTCCTCGGTTTTCTCTGGCTGTTTATCACCAGCTTCTCGACCAGGACCGAAGGGTTGAGGTCACTGGGATGGACCTGGCGCAACTGGAGTTTCCTGTGGGAGTCACCTTTCGGTCCCCACTATCCCAGTATCTGGTGGGTAACTTTAAATACATTGGTAATGTCTTTGATCATGACCCTTATCGTGGTGGCAGTTTCGTCCATGACCGCCTATGCCCTCTCGCGGATGAAATTTGCTGGACGGAAGAGTTTCCTTTCCTTGACCTTGATCCTTCACGCTTTCCCCAGTGTAACACTGCTGATCCCCATCTATTTTGTGCTCCTTTGGGTCTCGAAAATCCCGGTCATCGGGCGAGGTGTCCCGCTTCTCGGAGGTTTGGGGTATAATACCATAGGCGGTGTAGCTTTGGTTATGGTTGCTTTCCAACTCCCATTTGGCATCTGGGTGATGAAGGGCTTTTTTGACAACATATCCTGGGATATGGAGCGTTCAGCTCTGATCGATGGTGCTTCCCGGTTTAAGGTGTGGTGGCAAATTATGATGCCTAATATCAAGCCGGGTATTGCTGCATTGTCTATCTTTTCTTTCATCACTGCCTGGAATGCCTACTTAATCCCACTTACTTTCACCGCAGGTCGTGCTGGAAAGTCCGCGGTTTTATCTCTTTACCTACAGAATTTTATAAGTGAATCTGTAATGACCGAATGGAACGCGGTAGCAGCGGTAGGGTTATTCCAGCTCATCCCGGTGGTGATCTTTTTCCTCTTCACCCAGCAGGCACTACTCAACATCTACGGCGGAGGGAAGAAGGGAGGAGTATAATTTAAATAGGAACGATGCATCGAGGAAAACAATAAATGAAGATAGCTTTCAAACATTTGTCTAAGTATTTTGGCAAAGTGAAGGCGGTTGACAACCTCAATCTGGAGGTGGGGGACGGGGAGTTTGTGGCCTTACTAGGGCCCTCGGGCTGCGGGAAGACCACCATCCTTTTGATGATTGCGGGAATATATAAACCCACCAAGGGTTTAATTTATTTTGACCAGAGAGTGGTCAACAATGTCTTACCTAAGGATAGAAAAATAGGCATGGTATTTCAGAGTTATGCCCTTTATCCTCATATGGCCGTCTTTGATAACATTGCTTATCCTCTGAAGTTAAAGAAGGTGCATAGGAAGGAAACGAAGGAAAGAGTTCAGAGGGTTGCTGATATGATGGGGATCGGAGAACTCCTGGATCGTAAGCCAGCCCAGCTCTCTGGTGGCCAGCAGCAGCGGGTGGCTCTGGCGCGAGCCCTGATTAAAGAGCCAGAGATACTTCTTCTGGATGAGCCTCTTTCTAATCTGGATGCCAGGCTGAGAATAATGATGAGATCGGAGCTCAAGAGGTTGCAAAAGGATTTGGGTATTACCACCGTTTTTGTGACCCATGATCAACTGGAGGCTCTGACCATGGCTGACAGGGTAGCGGTAGTGAATTTAGGATGCTTTCAGCAATTCAGCACCCCTGATGAGCTTTACAACCATCCCAAAAACTTATTTGTGGCCGGTTTTATCGGCAGTCCTCCCATTAATTTCATCAATGTCTCTTTAGAGAAATCCGATGGCAGGTTTCTTTTGAAAAGCAGGGATTTGGAGATACCGCTTCCTAAAGAATTAGGTTCAAAGGCAGGAAATAACTCTACCAGCTCTGAGGTAGTACTCGGTATCAGACCCGAACATATCCTAATTAATGAAAAGGAGGGTATAGATACCGAGATCTATGTGGTTGAGCCTCTGGGAAGGGAGATCCTGGTTAGTGCAAAACTGGGGGACTCGATGATTAAAGTTCTTACCTCACCACCCTTTAAAGCTAATATGGGAGATAGAGTCAGGTTAAGTTTTAACTTAGACAAAATTATGTTGTTTGATAAGAAAACCGAAAAATCGCTGTTATTAGATAAAGATTAGAAGTTGGCCGTGCAGATAACTAATTTTATTATCTTAGATATTAGCTAGCCAGTTCGGTAGAAACTGTGTGGAGTAAACAGAGTTGCCGATAAAAGGGGTAGGCATAAATGCTCATTCATACAGAATAAAGGGTGACCCTGAGTTCCTTGAGGCCGATTTGGCTTTTTTTGAGGAGGTTGGATTTGAATATGTGGAGATACCTATTCACGGCGTAGATGGAGTAGTAGGTGGTGAGCTTAACCTCAAGAGCATGGAAAAGGTTAAAGAAGCTTTGGAAAAGCATCGTTTAAAGGCTACTGTCCATTGTCCCGATCCCTTAAATTTAAGAGAGGGAGATTTTGAGCTGAGCCAAAAAGTTTTTAAATCTTGTATCGAGTTTACCTCAAAGCTAGAAGCGGAAATTCTGGTATACCATGATGGCAATTTTAAAAGAACAAGACAAAGGTCGCAGCATCAAGATTTGGCTAGACGAAAGGAAATTGAGGCACTAGAGTCCCTGAGTGATTTTGCGGCTGAGAGAGGAGTCCAGATTTGTGTTGAAAATGTTGCGGGTTCTCTGGAGGAATTAGTGAGGATGGTGGGGGAGGTAGATAGGGAAAATGTGGGAATAACTTGTGATTTTGGACATGCTTTTCTTTTCTATAGCGCCTGCGGCAGAAAAGGGGGTTTCTTGGAATCTATTGAGAAAACTGTTCCTTACCTGAGACATGTCCATATTCACGACAATTTCGGTAGATTCACTTCAGATTTTGTTCTCGATTCCTTAACCACTCCGTACATTGATAGGCTTCCTTTTGGAGAAGGAGATCTCCATATGCCTCCCGGGATGGGAAAGATACCCTATAACAAGATCATTCCCTTGATAAAGGGTTATCGAGGCGTGGTCATAATGGAGATCGATCCAAGATATAAAGATTTTTACCAGGAGGCATTAACCTCGATTAAGAAAATTTTCGAGGAGAAGTCAAAATAGACCTAACGATGAGAGGAGATAAAGATCTAAAAGGTAAAGGAGAAAAGGTAATCTCAGGACTAAAGGGAAATTGTATCGTTGCTCAATCGGGTGGCCCCACCGCAGTCATTAATGAGAGTCTATGTGGAGTTATCCAGGAAGCTCAAAGACACGAAGAAATAGAGGAAATATACGGGGCCAGAGATGGAATTTTGGGTCTACTTAAGGGAGAATTAATCAATTTAAGAAAAGAGAAGAGCTCTACCATTGATGGCTTGAAAACCGCTCCCGGGGCGGCATTAGGAAGCTGTAGATACCGCTTGAAGTCATGGAGCGAATCCGGTAAGGATTTTGAAAAGATTATCGAGATTTGCAGGAGATACCATCTTCGGTATTTTTTCTACATCGGGGGTAATGATTCTATGGATACTGCCAATAAGGTAGATGAGGCAGCTAAGAGAATGAACTACCAGCTGGTGGTCATTGGAATTCCCAAGACAGTAGATAATGATCTTGTCTTTACCGATCACTGCCCGGGTTTTGGTAGCGCAGCAAAATATTTAGCAATTTCAGTAATGGAAGCGGGACGTCACCTAGAAAGCCTTTACGATTCGGAGTCGGTAATCATACTGGAGACGTTAGGAAGAAATACCGGTTGGCTTGCTGGATCCTGTGCGCTGGCTAAGCGGTCCCCAGAGGATGCTCCTCACTTGATTTATTTTCCAGAAATACCCTTTTCTCTGGATAAGTTTATCAAGGATGCACGCGAGGTTTATCACAAGATTGGCGGGGTCTTTATTGTGGTAAGTGAGGGTCTTCGAGATGAGAAGGGAAATTACGTTTGTGCCAGGAAGGACAGGATATCTACCGATGCTTTTGGTCATCCGGAGCTAGAAGGAATTTCCAATTACTTAAAGGAAGTGATAGAATCTCAACTCAAACTAAAGACCAGGACTATCAAACCAGATGTCTGTCAGCAGAGCGCCGTGCATTTTGCCTCCAAGGTCGACATGGAAGAAGCATATTTGGTGGGAAGGCAAGCTGTTAAGTCGGCACTGGAGGGTAAAAGTGGCTACATGATTACCATAAGGAGAGAAAAAGGAAGAGTTTATAAGCGAAGAACTTCTAGAGCTAAGCTCTCTCTAGTTGCTAACATGGAAAAGAGAGTTCCCCCAGGATGGATAAACAGAAAGGGAAATTTTGTGACTAAGGAATTCATCGACTACGTGCGTCCTCTTATTCAAGGAGAGGTCGATGTCCCTGTTCAGAAGGGGCTTCCTTACTATCCTAGATTAGAGAAAAGGAAAATTCTGGCTAAGAAATGAAGGGATCGTTTCTCGCGGTACCCAAAGTGTAAGTACTCATCCCTAATTTGTAGTGGTTACCCCAAGGGTTTTCAAGAAATATCTCGGGACTTGAATATGCTGGATTTAATAGTGGTGGGAAATTTATCCTATGATGCTATATCGACGCCCAACGGCCGTCGAAAAGCGGCTTTTGGTGGTTCGGTTGCCTATGCCAGTCTTTGTGCCAGCTACCTTGGTGAGCGAGTGGGTGTGGTAGCTAAGGCTGGCAAAGATTATCACCTTAAAGATTTGGATAGACTTGTGCGTCGGGACATCGATATTGAGGGAGTAAAGATAGTTTCCCTCGGTCTCACCACTAGATTTGAGAATGTGTATGATGAGAATGAAAGTAGAAAACAGAGATTGTTAGGCAGAGGCGATCCCATATTTCCTGAGGATGTACCGGATGGGTATCTGAATGTGGATAAGGTATGTTTTTTGCCAATCTTTCAGGAGTTACCTTGCCAAACGGTGGAAAAGCTTACCAAAAATGGAAAATGTGTCTGCCTGGATCCCCAAGGTTATATCAGGACAACCGGCAAGGCCGGAGAAATAGTACTGACCGATTGGAAAGAAAAAGAAAAGATTCTTAGAAAAGTGGATATCCTAAGCACAAGTGCTCCGGAACTAAATGCTGTTGCAGCCACAGCTGATGCTTTAAGTGCCGCTGAAAAACTGAGCAGTCTTGGTCCAGAAATAGTATTTATTACTAGAGAAGGGGGATCAAAGAGTTCTTTGCTCTATTTTGATGAGAGGTTGGAGGAGGTGCCGATTATCCCTCCCCAGGTTTTTGTGGATCCCGGAGGGGTAGGGGATGCTTCAGCGGTTGCTTTTCTGGTGGAATATGAAAAAACACACGATCCCTGGTGGTCAGCTTTCTTTGCCTCAGCAGCCTCCTCTTTTGTTATGGAAGCCTACGGAGCCGATAGTTTTGGGAACAGAGACCAAATTTTAACCAGAATAAAGATTTTTGTCAGTCATAATCGACAGTACCGGGGTTTATGCCAGGGTTTTCTCTAATCTTATAAAAAGTAGACTCTGCTTGACTTGGTGAACATGAAACAAGATGGCAGGGTAATAATGGCAAGGGAAGAGCTAAAAATAAGGCCAGAGGGAGGTGAAAAGCAGGTAGGTCGTTAGCTGGGCAGAAGGAAAGCTTCCCAGAAAGAGGAAGCCGTTAAATAATTAAATTTCCTCAGAGGAAGTTTCAGAAAATAGCTCAGCTATCTCAGCAAAAAGATGGGAAAACAAAAAGGAGAGAGTTAATATGTTTAGACGATTGCTGGTATTCAGTTTAACGGCAGCCCTACTTTTTGGTCTGGCTGCCACAGGATTTACGGCCAAAAAGACTCTCCATGTGTATACAGCTTTTGACGTAGACGAGGCTAATATATATATAGAAGCCTTCAAGAAATCGTATCCCGACATAGACGTTAAATGGGTGCGGATGTCTGCGGGAGAGGTTTTGGCCCGAGTAAGGGCGGAGGCAAAGAATCCTCAGGCGAGTATCTGGTTTGCCGGTCCCAGCACTTCCCACATAGCTGCCGCGGGACATGACCTACTGGACCCCTATACCGAATCCTTGGCCTGGCAGTACCTTCCCGCTGACTTCAAGGACCCCGAGGGGCGTTGGACTGGCTTTTACACCGGATTCATCGGCTTCGCTACTAACAAAGAATTTCTCAAAAAGCATGGTGTGGAAGCTCCTACCTCATGGAATGACCTTCTTAAACCGGTGTTCAAAAAAGAAATCTCCAAAGCCTATCCCTATACTTCAGGTACCGCTTACACCACCTTAATTTCACAGCTTCAAGCTATAGGCCCCAAAAAGCTCGGTTGGGACCAGGAAGATGAGGAATATATCAAGAAACTGAGCGCGCAGATACACCACTACACCAAGGCGGGCTCAGCCTGTGTAACCGAAGCAGGGTTGGGTGAGGTGGCAGTGGGTATTGCCTTCTCTCATGATATCGTGGCCAAGGGTATCGCCAAAGGATATCCGGTGGTGATGAGTTTTCCTAAAGAGGGAACAGGTTACGAGATCGGGGCTGTTTCCTTGATCAAAGGCGGGCCTGAACCGCAACTGGCCAGGGTATTCTTTGATTGGCTCATGAGTGCTGAGGCTCAAAGTCTATTTAAGAAATGGAACAGAGTTCCTTTGAACCCGCAAGCGGAGCTCGCCGAAGGCCTGGTAACAGCGGCCCAGGTCCCGGTAATCGAAGGCTTCGGGGGACAAATCACCTGGTATGGTCAGCGCAAGGACGAGATTATCGACCGATGGAGACAAATCACCGGTCGATAATGGAGACTTGGTTCAAACCCAACCGGAGAGGGGAGGATCTTCTCCTCTCCGGTCCTCTTAATGTCGAGGTCATCGAGGAGATCTATTGAAAATTACTATCTACTTAAGAGAAAGTAGGAACGAAATCAAGAGGTTAATTAAAGATCCGGTTTTACTTATTAGCATTGTTTTCATCTCCGGACTTCTTTTCCTTTTCATTGCATTTCCACTAATAAAGGTTTTCCAGTACAGCCTCTGGCCGCGTGGGGAGTTCTCTGCCAAGTATTTTGTGGAATTCTTTCAAAGATCATATCGATGGCGGCCCCTGATTAACAGTTTGACCGTGGGAGCCCTGGTGGCTCTTCTGGGAACTGTTATTGGCTTCATCTACGCCTATGGGATCACTCGTACAGACATACCATTTAAACGGTTTTTCCGAACCGTAGCCATCTTTCCCATTATCTCCCCTCCCTTTCTTATCGCGCTGGCCGCTATTTTTGTTTTTGGAAATCATGGGGTTATAACCGATCTCTTTAACTTAGATTGGGATATATACGGCTTGGACGGGCTGGTTATGACTGAGACTCTGGCCTACTTCCCCCTCGCCTTTATGGTCCTGGAAGGGGTTCTTTCCAAGGTGGATCCAGCTATGGAAGAGGCTGCCCTTGACCTGGGGGCATCCAAGCTGAGGACTTTTTTTACGGTAACCCTGCCCCTGGCCACTCCCGGAATAGCCACTGCCCTGCTTTTAGTCTTTATTAGATCCTTAGAAGATTTTGGTAATCCCATTGTAATTCAGGGTGATTTTCCGGTGCTTACCGTGGAGGCTTTTTTGGCTATTACGGGAATGTACAATATGCCCTTAGGGGCGACTCTGGCCATCTTTTTACTGGTGCCGACAATGATAATCTTTGTGGTGCAAAAATATTGGGTTTCCCGAAAGTCGTACGTGACTGTGACCGGCCGACCATCGGGAGCTGGACTTCTAAGCACAGAAAAACACGCCAAATACCCTGTGATGGTAGCTATGATATTCCTAAGCTCATGTGTACTTCTTTTTTATGGGGTGGTCTTGTACGGTTCCTTTACCAGACTATGGGGAGTGGACAACAGCCTAACCCTGGAAAACTACCGGTATGTCTTTACAGTAGGCGGTCAATACATTAGCGATACTCTCACCATCGCCCTGATAGCAACGCCTATAGGCGGAATATTAGCCATGATAATAGCCTATTTGGTGGCAAGAAAAAAATTCTTGGGCAAAGGAGTTATGGATTTTGTCTCCATGCTCAATTTTGCCGTACCGGGGGTGGTGGTGGGCATCGCTTACATATTGGCTTTCAACACCCGCCCTCTACAGCTTACCGGAACCGCCCTGATTATAATATTGGTCTTTATCTTCCGGAGAATGCCGGTGGGGATAAGAGATGGAATAGCTCAACTGCAACAGATAGATCCGGGTATTGATGAGGCCTCTACCGACCTGGGAGCTGGTATGTTCAGAACATTTGGGAGGATCACCTTGCCCCTGATTGCTCCCGCCTTTCTCTCGGGTATGGTTTATATGTTTGTAAGGTGTATGACGGCAATAAGTGCAGTTATCTTTGTTGTTTCTGCTGATTGGCAGCTTCTTACGGTGGCCCTACTTCACGAAGTGGACAATGCTGATCTTGCCCAGGCTGCCGCTTACGGATATGTAATCATTGTTATTGTATTAACTGCAATAATTGGGCTGAGACTGGTAGTTGGGGGTTTGTTAGGCAGAAGAACTACTTTGTTCCAGCCAGAATAAACTTGGGAGATACCAATGGCAGAGGCCGAACTAATCCTACAGCATGTGAGCAAGATTTTTGCAGAGGGTACAACAAGAGAGGTCAAGGCAGTGGACGATCTTTCTCTAGAGGTGAAGAAAGGACTTCTAGTTACGCTCCTGGGACCATCTGGATGTGGAAAAACCACCACTTTGAGAATGATTGCCGGATTTGAGTATCCTACCAGAGGAAAAATTTTTATGGGAGATAAACTCATAAATGACATTCCGCCTCAGCGTCGAGACTCAGCTATGGTTTTCCAGAGTTACGCCCTTTTTCCTCATATGACTGTATTTGAAAACGTAGCCTATGGTTTAAAGGTGAGGAGATTTTCTCGTCAGGAGATTAAGAGAAAAGTAGTCCAGGCTTTGAAATTGGTCGATCTGGAAGGTCTTGAGGACCGGCCTCCTGGACAACTTTCCGGCGGCCAACAGCAAAGGGTTGCTCTTTCCAGAGCTCTGGTGACTGAGCCAAAAGTATTATTGTTTGATGAACCCCTTTCCAATCTCGACGCTAAACTAAGGGTGAGTACCAGAGAAGAACTAAGAAGATTACAGCAGAAACTCTCTATAACCAGTATTTATGTTACCCATGATCAGGCAGAGGCTATGACCATTTCCGATGAGATAACTGTGATGAAAGATGGCCGGGTCCAGCAAATCGGATTTCCAGAGCAAATTTACCTTCATCCTGAGAATAAATTTGTGGCTGATTTCATTGGCGAGGCCAATTTCTACCGGGGGACCATCATCAAATCACAGGATGGCCGCGTTGAGGTCAAGATGTTGGACAGGTTAATAACTATTAATCAGGATGGGGATTTTCACCCCGGGGATGAAGTAGAGGTAGTGGTGAGACCAGAGACCGTAGATATAGTTGCCCAAGGAAAAGGCGATTTCGACGGAGTGGTAAAATTCTCCCATTATACAGGATCGGCGGCCACTTACCACCTAGAATTAAGAGGAGGGCAGAAGATGGAGGTAAAGGTACTAAACCCGCAAGAAAAAGGGCTGCTCAGAGATGAGGAGGTGGTGGGGGTAAAGCTTCATAGAAATAACATCCATCTTCTAACTGGGAAGTAATTGTTTATAAGCTGATGAACTCGACATGAAGATATTCCTCTACATGGAAAACTTTTGGAAATGATCGAGAAGGCGTTGGAAAAGATGAAGAACAAGAAATAAACGAAAGGGAGGCTATAAATGGGAAAGATGAAGACCGTTACCTTATTTGCTGACTGGGAACCAAAAAGTGATTTTAAGTTAGGCTTGAAAGATGTGGAAGGAAAGCTCACTTACCTCGGAAGTAAGGTCTGGAAAAATCCTATCCTTAAGATAATGGAAAAGGATATCCCTGAAATTGGTCTTACTGAAGTTCTCATTAAGGTAAAAGCATGCGGTATCTGTGGCAGTGATGTTCATATGGCCCAGTCTGACAATGAGGGATATATCTGGTATCCTGGGCTTACCGCCTTTCCTTGTAGTCTGGGACACGAGTTTTCCGGAGTAGTAACTAAAGCGGGAAAGGCCGCAATTAACAAAAGAACCGGAAAAAAATATGAAGAGGGTGAACCGGTTACCTCGGAGGAGATGCTCTGGTGTGGAGCCTGCCGACCATGCGCTGATGGTTACCCTAACCACTGTGAGGCACTGCAGGAGTTGGGTTTTTCCTGTGATGGAGCCTTCGCCGAATATGTGAAGGTAGATGCGAAGTACACCTGGAGTCTGGAGGAGTTAAAGGGAAAATATTCCGGTGATCAAATATTTTTGGCCGGAAGTCTGGTCGAACCAACGTCGGTGGCCTTTAATGCCGTCATAGAACGGGGAGGTGGTATTCGTCCTGGAGATAATGTGGTTATTTTGGGTGGAGGTCCTATTGGTCTGGCAGCGGTGGCTGTTTTAAAAAGGGCAGGAGCGGCTAAGCTAATATTATCGGAACCCTCTGAGTCAAGAGCAAAGCTAGCCAAAAAGATGGGCGCCGACCATATTATTAATCCCTTAAAAGAGAACTTCACTGAATCTGTATTAAAGTTAACCAATGGTCTGGGGGCAAAATTGTATCTCGAGGCGACCGGTATTCCGGACAGGGTCTTCGGCGACATAGAACAAACTATCTGGGAAGGAAAGCAGTTGAATAGTGTAGTGGTGATTGTGGCCAGGTCAGCTCAAAAAATTCCCCTTACCGGTGAGGTGTTTCAGGTAAGGAGAGCATCCATTGTTGGTTCTCAGGGACACTCCGGTCATGGAACCTTCCCCAGGGTTATCAGCTCTATGGCGTCAGGAATGAATATGCTTCCCTTAATTACTAAGAGAGTTACTCTAGATGAAGTTCCGGAAAATATAGTTATGCTCCAGAGTAATCGAACAGAATGTAAAATTACGGCAGTTTTGGAGTAAGGAAAACTGTTTTTCTGAATAGGTGTAGTTCGACGTACGAGAAAATGGGGCAGGGTAGCCGCAACCTTAAGGTGATTTAAATGAAAAAGATGTTGGCAGCAGTCTTTGAAGGGGAAGGGAAACTGGCCTTAAAGGAGATTCCGGTTCCCGAGATAAAGACCGAAGATGAGGTCTTGTTAGAAGTGGAAGCAGCAGGTATTTGTGGGACAGATGTGCACATTTTGGAGGTGCCTCCTGGCCATCCAGCTACGCCGGGAACGATTCTTTCTCATGAATATGTTGGCAGGGTGCTTGATGTTGGAAAGGGAGTGACCCGGTTCAAGGCCGGTGACAGAGTAGTGGTGGACCCAAATCTTAAATGTGGAGGCTGTAGTTACTGCAAAATGGGTATGCCCAATATGTGTGAGAATATGACCACTTTGGGGATATTCATTGATGGAGGATTTGCCAGATATAACGCTGCTCCTGCCAAGGCACTTCATCCAATCTCTTCCGAGCTACCTTCAGAGCTAGCTGTTTTTGCTGAGCCCCTTTCCTGTGTGGTCAACGCTACGCAGAAGCTTCGTCTTCATCCAGGCAAATCAGTGGTAGTTCTGGGAGCAGGGCCTATCGGTCTTTTATTCACCCAAATGTTTAAGGCATCAGGAGCAGGGAAAATTTTAGTCTCTGAGATATCAGAATACCGAGCAAGATTCGCTCAAGAGAGTGGTGCAACCCGGGTTATAAACCCATTGAAGGAAGATCTAGAAGGAGTTGTAAAAGACGAGACTCCCCTTGGTGCAGATGTAGTGGTTGATGCAGTGGGTGTTTTGTTCAAAGTTGCCATGGGAATTGTACGCAGGGGCGGACAGATCCTTCTTTTTGGCCAGAATTATCAGGTAACCACTGAGATTGCCCAGAACGACATTACCCGGAACGAGCTTGTCATACGGGGAAGTTTTATTGCTAAGTTTACCTTTCCCCCAACAATAAAGATTATTGAAAGCAGAGTTTTAAATTTAGAAAAGCTCATAACTCACAGACTTTCCTTGAGTGAGATTCACCGAGGAATAGAGGCGATGAGAAATCAGAAGGCAATTAAGGTAGTCATTACACCGTAAGGAAGACAAATGAAAAAAAGCATAGTGGTATCAACTCCAGAGGCAAAGTTCTCTGCCCTAGCTTACAAAGAAGATTTCCGAGACAGCATTAGAAAAGTGGCCGAATTAGGTTTTGATGGGGTGGAGCTTGCCATCAGGGATCCTAAAAAGGTTGGGGGAGAGAAAATCAAAGAATTGGTGAGGCAGTATAATTTGGAAGTGCCAGCTATTGGCACCGGACAGGCCTGGGGAGAAGAAGGATTAAGCTTTTCCGATCCCCTCCCTTCGGTGAGGGAGAAAGCTATTGCCAGAATAAAAGATCATATTGACTTTGCTGCAGAATTTTCTGCCCAGGTGATAATTGGCTTGATAAGGGGAAGGATAGAAGATCATGTAAGAGGAGAGGATGCGGAAAAATGGAGCCTGGACTGTGTGCGGGAATGCGCCGGGGTGGCCCAGAGATTGAAAGTAGGTCTTGCTCTGGAGCCCCTAAATCGTTATGAGACCAACTTTATCAACACTGTTGCCGAAGGTATTGAGTTCATTAAGAAACTCGATCTGCCTAATATGGGGATGTTGATAGACACATTCCATATGAATATTGAAGAGGTTTCCATCTACGAAAGTATCATCAAAGCTAAGGATTATATCACTCACGTCCATTTAGCCGATAGTAACCGCTGGGCTCCGGGAAGCGGACACCTTAATTTTGCTCAAGTTATC
>NJBP01000045.1 GCA_005223085.1 Candidatus Aerophobetes bacterium Ae_b3b
CAAAACCCTGGATGACAACTTTTTTTTCCTCAATGGATTGATCCAGGTGCTTTAAGGTGTTAAGAAGGGTAAAAAATACTCCTCTTCCCGTCGCTTCCTCTCTTCCCAGGGACCCTCCCAGAACCACTGGCTTTCCGGTAACAACTCCTGGAACTGAGTAGCCCCTGTCTACAGAATAGGTGTCCATGATCCAGGCCATTACCTGAGAGTTGGTATTTATATCAGGAGCAGGGATATCCTTTTCCGGGCCAATCATTCCGAGTATCTCTGAAGTGTATCTTCTGGTAAGTCTTTCGAGCTCTTGTGGGGAGAGCTTTGTCGGCTCACACGCCACTCCTCCTTTAGCACCCCCGTAGGGAAAACCAACCACAGCACATTTCCAGGTCATCCACATGGCAAGAGCTCTCATCTCATCCAGGGTTACATCAGGATGATATCTTATTCCTCCTTTGGCCGGTCCTAGGGTGATGTTGTGTTGTACCCTGTATCCAGTAAAGACCTCAACAGAACCATCATCCATCCTTACCGGAATGGAGACTATTAGCTCTCTTTTTGGATGTCTTAGTTTTTTATGGATCCATGGTTCAAGATCTATCCTCTTTGCAATCTCATCCAGTTGCTGAAGAGCATGCTGCCAGGGGTTTGTTTTTTTCTTTTTCTCAATCAATGGCAATTCTCCCCCTTTCCTTGGTTCTTATCCTTAAGACATCCTCAACCGGGATGACGAAGATCTTGCCCGCTCCTATTTTGTTGGTTTTAGCCAGGGACTGGATAGTACTTATCATCTCCTCCACCTTCTCCTCCTCGGTGACTATCTCCAGTTTTACCTTGGAAAGAAGGCGTATAGGAGCATCAGGAGCACACTTCTCGGTGTATCCTCTTTGTTTTCCACACCCTTTCACCTCGGTTACCGTCATTCCCTCTACCGCGATTTTCTTTAAAGCCTCCTTTACCTCCTCCAGCTTAAAGGGCTGAATTATACACTCTATCTTTTTTAGCATAAGTGCCTCCTTTTTGTCTTTCCTCCAATGAAAGCTAACATAATATAGAAAAAGAGCGCAAACTCTGAAGAGTCAAGTCCAGAAGGTGGATAGCGCCACTACTATGACATTATTTGAAGTTGGGTAAGCTGATTATCTTCCCTTTTTCTAAAGAGGAATCAGCAGCCAGGGTAAGTTTCAGGGTCTTCAGGGCATCGGAGTAAGGTGACCTGATTATTCCAGGCCTATTCTTTTTCACAGCTTCAATAAAAGCTTCGTCCTCCGCCTGATAGGGATCAGTTTGCATTTTTATCTCGCGCCTCTTTCCATTGCTGATTATTAAAAGATGGGAAGAGAGGAGAAGGTCAATTCTGAAACCTTTACCGATGAGATTGATTCCCCAATCACGACCCCTTTTGAGAGTACAGGCAGAGGAGATACTGCCTACAGCCCCACTTTGGAAGTAAAGATTTATACAGGAGGCATCATCTAGACTATAATTTTCCACATCCTCCATGAGGCCCCTCGATCTTTGACCATAGATTGTATTTACCTCTCCCACTAGATACCTTGCCAGATCAAAGATGTGGGTAGTTTGTTCTACAATTTGGCCCCCTGATTCATTTTTATTTCTCCACCACCGAGTGGAGGGCATGGGACAAAGATAATGGCCCAGAATGAGAGCAATTTTTCCCTGACTCACCTCTTCCCTGGCTCTATTTACGATGTCGGAATACCGGTAGAGGTATCCCACACTGGAGATAACCCCGCTTTCTTCAATAATTTTACTAATCTGGCAGGCATTTTTTAGATCCAGGGCAAGGGGCTTTTCCACAAATAGATTTATTCCCTTTTCTACAGCCAAAATCTCCTGATCGGTATGGGCAAAGGGAGGCAAGCAAATATATACTGCGTCGAGACTTTCCTTATCCAGCATTTCCCGGTAATCGGTATAAAGTTTGCCTCCCCAGATTTTGGTCATCTTTTCCGCTTCTTTTTTTTCTACATCGCAGACACTCACGAGTGCAACATCCTTTATCTGAGAGAGTTTTTCCATATGGCGGTTGGCAATTCTACCTGTACCGATAAATCCAATCCTGACCTTCACTTTAATCTCCTATCAGGCTCAAGCCAATTTATCACCAATATACCAGAATTGTTTTAATTTATCAAATTCTCTTTCTCTAGTCTCTCTAATTGACACCTCAATGAGATGTGATAAAATTATCCACAGCTTCTATGAATGAGAAGATGAAGAAGCTATTGGTGTTGCAAAATCAATGAGAATCAACAGCAAGACAAAAATAGTGGGAATATTCGGCTATCCCATAGTTCATTCCCTCTCCCCTGTTCTTCATAATGCTGCATTTGCTAAACTGGGGCTTGATTTTGTCTATCTTTCTTTTCCTGTGAAGCCGGAAGACCTCGAGGATGCAGTTAAGGCAATAAAATCATTAAACATGGTAGGGGTGAATGTTACCATCCCTCATAAAAGAAAAGTCCTGGATTATCTAGATGAGGTAGATCATCAGGCCAGGATGATGACCTCGGTGAATACGATTCTCCACCAGGATGGAAGACTCATCGGATATAATACAGATGGAGAGGGCTTCCTTGAATCGTTAAGACGGGAAGGAGAATTCGATCCCCAAGGGAAACGCGCCTTTGTGATAGGGGCAGGAGGTGCTGCCTGTGCTATCTCTTTCGCTTTGGTTAAGACAGGGATAAAGAGTATAATCCTTACCAACCGGACACCGGAAAAGGCTAAGATTTTGCTGGAAAGACTAAAAAAAAATGTCAAAAATCAATGTAAGTTTTCGCTTGTCGATTTCAGCCAGAGAAATTCACCGGGGATAATGGATAAGGTAGATCTTTTTATTAATGCCACATCCGTGGGTATGCATGCGGGTGATTCTGTCCTCATCAATCCTGATCTTTTCCCATCAAATACCTTTGTCTATGATGTTGTCTATAATCGAAAAACTGAGCTTTTGAAAGAGGCTGAGGAGAGAAATTTGCCTTCTTTGGGTGGGGTGGGTATGCTTGTTTATCAAGCCACCCTTTCCTTTAAGATTTGGACATCTCGAAAGGCGCCCATTGATGAAATGAGAAATATATTAAGAGCAGAATTTAACGAACACAAAGTTAAGGGTTGAAGGGAGAAGTCGATGCTCCGATATCTAACAGCAGGTGAGTCGCATGGTAAGGGCTTGATGGTCATCCTGGAGGGAATACCAGCAGGACTGAGGCTATCGAGTGAGGAGATTGATAAGGAGTTAAAGCGTCGGCAGGTTGGTTATGGTCGCTCACCGAGGATGCAGATTGAGAAGGATGAGGCAGAGATCCTCTCCGGAATTCGTGGGGGGAAAACTTTGGGCAGTCCCATTGCCTTAATGATAAAAAATCTGGATTGGAAGAACTGGCAAAAGATGATGGCGGTGGAAGATAGTGATATGAACTCGGAGAGTATTCAAATTCTCACCCGGCCACGACCGGGCCATGCAGATTTGGCCGGCGTAATTAAATACAATCTTGATGATGTAAGAGATGTTCTAGAGCGAGCCAGTGCTCGGGAAACGGCCGCTCGGGTAGCCGTAGGTGCAATCTGTAAAAAGTTTCTGGCCGAATTCGACCTTTTCATCTACAGCCGAGTGGTACAGATCGGTACGGTGAAGGACACCCCAGGGTGGGAGCCCACAGCCGACAATTATCAATTGATAGAAAACTCTCCACTGCGTTGTCTCAGCAAGGCAGCGGAAGAGGAGATAGTTGCTTTGATTGATCTTGCCGCAAAAGAAGGAGATAGTCTAGGAGGAGTTTTTGAAATTATGGTCACCAACTTATCGGTGGGGTTAGGTAGTTACATTCAGTGGGACCTTAAATTGGATGCCCGACTAGCCCGAGCATTGATGAGCATCCAGGCTATTGTAGGGGTAGAGATTGGGTTAGGTTTTGCAGCGGCAGAGCGATTCGGCTCTCAGGTTCAGGATGAGATATTCTACGAGGAAACTAACCATCAATTTTACCGGAAAACAAACCGTGCCGGAGGTATTGAGGGAGGAATGAGTAACGGCGAGCCCATCGTTTTACGGGCTGCCATGAAGCCCATCTCCACTATAGCCCAACCCCTTAAATCGGTTGACCTGGTGAGCAAGAAAGAGGTGAAGGCTATAAAAGAAAGAGCGGATGTTTGTGCTGTTCCGGCGGCCTCTATTATCGGAGAGGCGGTGGTTGCTCTTGAGATTGCGGCAGCCTTCCGAGAAAAATTTGGCGGCGACAGCTTAGAAGAGGTAAAGAAGAATTATTTGAACTATATGGATTACGTGAAAGGTAAATAGGCTGTGGGAAGGTGAACATTATATTGACAGGGTTTATGGGGACAGGTAAGACCCTGGTGGGTAAGGAATTGGCAAAGGGACTAAAGATGTCTTATCTGGATACTGATAAGCTTATCGAAAACCGTGAAAAGGCTAAAATTTGCCGGATTTTTCAGGAAAAAGGGGAGGATTATTTCCGCCGCCTAGAGACTAAAATAATTAAAGAAGTCTCTAGCTTGGACAGGTGTGTTATTTCTACGGGTGGGGGGGCTATTTTGAAGAAGGAGAATCTAGCCGCTCTCAAAAGGAAAGGGGTGATAATTTGTCTTTCAGCAAATCCAAAGGTGATCTTAGAGCGAACACGAAAGAGTCAAAATCGTCCTCTTTTGAAATCTAAAGACCCAAAAAGCGCCGTTGAGGATCTTCTGAGCCAACGCAGATCTTTTTATGAAAAAGCGGATTTTGAGGTAGATACCTCTGAATTAACTACAAGTGAGGTAGTAGAGAGGATAGTCGATTTTTTAAGGAAGAAAAGTGGAAACAATCAAGGTTAATCTAGGGCAGCGAAGCTATCCTGTGTATATAGGAGAGGATTTAGCCAGAGTGGGGAAGGTAGCCACGGATTTTCACCTGGGAAAGAAGGTTTTGCTGGTTAGCGATGATCAGGTAGACGAGTTGTATGGGGAAAAAGTTAGGGCTAGCCTCCAAGAAGCTGGATTTTGCGTCTCTTTAGCTAAAGTTCCCCCAGGTGAGATACACAAATCCTTATCTCAAACTATAAAATTGTATGAAAGTTGTGTTGAATCTAAGCTAGATCGGGATTCTACTATTATTGGTCTAGGTGGAGGAGTGATAGGCGATCTGGCTGGATTTGTTGCCTCTACATATCTGCGGGGAGTAGATTTTGTTCTTCTTCCTACCACACTGCTCGCCCAGGTCGATTCTAGCGTAGGGGGAAAAGTGGGAGTGGATTTACCTCAGGGCAAGAATCTGGTGGGATCTTTTTATCAACCAAGATTTGTCTATGCGGATCTTACGGTTTTAAAGACCCTGAACTGGCAGCAGGTTAAAGAGGGGCTGGCTGAAGTTGTAAAATATGGCATGATCAAGGATGCCGAGTTTTTTGGCTGGGTGGAAAAAAATCTGGAGAGGATAAAAGCTTTAGACCTGGAGGCGATTGACTTCGCTGTAAGGCGATCGGTCGAGATTAAGGCTAAGGTGGTTGAGGCTGACGAAAGGGAACTTAAAGGAAAACGGCAAATCTTAAACTTTGGTCACACCATTGGTCATGCCGTCGAGGCCTCATCCGGCTATAGATCCTACACCCATGGTGAGGCGGTGGCTCTGGGAATGATAGGTGCGGCAATAATAGCTGAAAGGATGGGTTATTTTCCCTCACCCATGGTAGAGAGATTAAAGGGTCTTTTGGAAGCTATTGGACTTCCTACCTGCATAGAGGGAGTGGATGAAGAAAAGATTCGGGAAGCACTACAGCTCGACAAAAAGGTAAGGAAAGATAGATTACACTTTGTCTTACCCAGGAAAATAGGTGAGGTCTTCCTTACCGCAGAGGTTTCCCCTGATTTAATAAAAAAAACGTTACAGGACTTGACAAAATGAGAAAAATTTTACTCATTCACGGGCCAAATTTGAATCTGCTGGGAGAAAGAGAGGTAGAAACTTACGGCAGCAGGACTCTTTCTCAGATTAATGAGATGATTAAGAAGAGGGCAAAAAAGCTGGGCTGCGAGGTAAGGATCAAACAGTCAAATAATGAAGGGGAGATTGTCTCTTTTATTGGAGAGGCAAAAGATTGGGCCGATGCGTTGATAATTAATCCTGCCGCTTACACTCATACCAGTCTTGCCATAAGGGATGCCATCTCGGCAATTGGGATTCCTGCGGTTGAGGTTCATCTTTCTAATATCTTTAAAAGAGAATCCTTTCGACAAAAATCGCTTACAGCTGGGGTTTGTGTGGGGCAGATAACCGGATTCGGCCCCCAGAGTTATCTTCTTGCCCTGGAGGCAGTGATGAATATCTTAGGAGAGGGAAAGAATGCAGATAGAAAAGCTGCGAGCTAAGATTGATACCATTGATTCGGAACTGGTTGATCTATTGAATGAGAGGGCAAAAAAGGTTTTGGAGATTGCCAGAATTAAAAAAAAAGAGAGGAAGGGGTACTATTCTGCAGGAAGGGAAAGGAAAATTTTGGAAAGGCTAATCAAGCAAAATAAGGGACCTCTGTCTGATGAGGTAGTAGAAAAGATCATCCACCTCATCCTCAAGACTTCCCTGGATCTGGAAAAGAGACAAAAAGTTGTCTATTTTGGCCCTCCGGCCACTTTTACTCATCTGGCAGCCATTAAGAATTTTGGCGAAGGAGCTGATTTGGTCCCCGTAAAAAGTATTGGTCAAATTTTTGCCAAGGTAGAAAAGAAACAAGCTGATTTCGGAGTTGTTCCCATAGAGAATTCTACCGAGGGTGTGGTGAGTCATACTCTCGATATGTTTCTTGATTCAGATCTTAAGATCTGTGCCGAAATTATCCTGGAGATCTCCCATCACCTTCTGGGTAAGGGAGATTTAAAAGGGGTGAGAAAAGTCTATTCCCATCCTCAGGCGCTCGCTCAGTGCAGGGACTGGCTGGAGGAGAATCTTTCCACGGCGGGGCTACTAGAAGTAGAGAGTACAGCTAGAGCAGCTCAAACCACTGCCAAGGAAAGGGATTCAGCGGCTATTGCCTCCGATGTGGCTGCCTCCCTTTATGGTTTGAAAATTATCGCCTCTCATATTGAAGATAGGCCTAGCAACTACACGAGGTTCCTTGTTATCGGCAGAGATTATAGCGAAAGGAGCGGTCAGGACAAAACATCCATTCTTTTCAGCATAAAGGATAGGGTGGCGGCACTTTATGGTATGCTTTCACCCTTTAAAAATCATGCCATTAACTTAACCAAAATAGAGTCTCGTCCCACCAAGAGAAAGGCCTGGGAGTACGTCTTTTTTCTCGACTTTATGGGTCACAAGGATGACGAAAACGTGAAGAAAGCCTTAGCTGAGCTTGAAGAAGAATGCTTCTTTTTGAAGATTTTAGGCTCTTATCCTAAGGGAGAGTGAGGTAGACGTGATGGTTATCACTTTAAAACCAGGAACCACGGAAAAAGGGATCCAACATGTGCTCGACAAGATTAAAGAGCTGGGTTTCACCCCCCATGTGTCCAAAGGAGCAGAAAGGACGATAATCGGCGTCATTGGTGAGAACGCTATCCGGTCTCGGGAAATTTTCCAGGCCATGTTCATCGTAGAGTCTGTGATGCCGATTTCACGACCTTATAAACTGGTCAGTCGGGAATTCAAAAGTGAAGATACGGTGGTTAAAGTAGGGAATGTGGAGATAGGTGGTAATAAGGAGATTGCAGTCATGGCCGGTCCCTGTGCCGTGGAAAGCAGGACTCAGCTCCTTAAAGTTGCTCAGGAGGTTAAAGAGGCAGGGGCCAGGATTCTACGGGGTGGTGCTTTTAAACCCCGTACTTCTCCCTATTCTTTCCAGGGCCTGGGTGAAGAGGGCTTAAAATACTTAGCCGAGGCGAGTGAGGTTACCCATCTTCCTGTGGTCACCGAAGCAAGAAATGTGAGGCAGGTAGAATTAGTGGCTCGATACGCTCATATTGTCCAGGTGGGAGCCCGCAATATGCAGAATTTTGATCTTTTAAAAGAAGTAGGAAGAGGTAAAAAGCCGGTTCTACTTAAACGGGGAATGTCTTCTACGGTAAAGGAATTCTTAATGTCGGCAGAATATATTTTATCGAGCGGAAATTATGATGTCATTCTTTGCGAGAGGGGAATAAGAACCTTTGAGGATGGTACTCGTTTCACTCTGGACCTTTCGGCAGTTTCCTTGATCAAACAATTAAGCCATCTTCCGGTGATCGTTGATCCCAGTCATGCTACCGGGAATAGAGACCTAATTGGTCCCATGTCCAGGGCAGCCATTGCTGCTGGTAGTGATGGGTTAATGATTGAGGTTCATTCCCGGCCGGAGGAAGCATTGTCTGATGGTTTTCAATCTATTCGGCCCGATGATTTTCGAAAGTTAATGAAGGAAGTTAGGTCTGTGGCCAGAGCTTTGGGAAGGAAGGGATAGTGTCTGAGCCAAGCCTTTCGGTGAGTACGACAAGGTGTCTAAAGGGAGAATTTCACCCGCCCGGAGATAAATCCATCACCCATCGAGCCCTCATTTTTGCTTCTATTGCCAGAGGAAAATCGGTGGTGAGGGGCTTGCAGAAGGGAAAAGATTGTCTGGCTACCCTGAGCACCCTGAAAATGATGGGAATTCAAATGGAGGAGGAAGAGGATAGTTTAGTCGTTTATGGGCAAGGATTAAACGGGCTTAGAGAACCAGCCAATATTCTGGATTGCGGCAATTCAGGAACTACTATGCGACTCTTAGCTGGACTCCTGGCTGGTCAGAAGTTCTATTCCGTTCTCTCAGGCGATCGGTATTTAAGGAAAAGGCCCATGCAGAGAGTGGTCGAGCCGTTGAGGAGAATGGGAGCCAGAGTCTTTGGTCGAAAAAATGGTAAGTTTCCTCCTTTGACCATCCTGGGTGGCGGGCTCAAAGCCATGGACCATTCCTCTTCTATACCCTCAGCCCAGGTGAAAACTTGTCTCTTGTTAGCAGGGCTCTATGCTAGGGGTAGAACTTCAGTAACTGAGCCCTACCAATCCCGGGATCACACCGAACGAATGCTCAAATTCCTGGGAGCAAAAATAGAAGTTGATGATTTGAGAGTGAGTGTCGAAGGAAATGATTCTTTTTCCGGGGCCAATATTTGGGTACCCGGCGATCTTTCCGCCGCTTCTTTTTTTATGGGCGGAGCGGCGATCTTAAAAGGATCAAAATTAAAGATTTTAGGGGTGGGACTCAATCCCACCCGACGTGGTTTCATCGATGTTCTTGTCCAGATGGGAGCAGATATTGAGATTCTCAATTTAAAGAAAGTCTGTGAAGAGGAGGTAGGCGATATAGAGGTAAGAGGAGGTAATCTGAGAGGAGTTGTGGTCCAGGGAGAAGCGATTCCCCGCCTCATTGATGAGATCCCTATCCTGGCTGTAGTAGCCTGTTTTGCTAAAGGGGAAACGGTTATTAAAGATGCTCGGGAACTAAGGGTTAAGGAGACCGATCGAATTAGAGCCATAAAGATCGAGCTAACCAAGATGGGTGCCCAAATTGAAGAAAAAGAGGACGGAATGGTAATTAAGGGTGTGGGAAAGCTAGAGGGGGCTCAGTGTCAGAGTCATGGCGATCATCGAATAGCCATGGCCTTGGTGGTTGCCGGTTTATGCGCCCAGGGCAAGACCCAAGTTTTAGACTCAGGATGTATAGCTACCTCTTTTCCTGGTTTTCAGGAGCAGCTCGAGAAAATCGCCACCTAAAATTTCGGAGTAATTTGCTGAAGAAGAGATGAGGTCCGATAAGGGGATAAAAGAGGCCATTCAACTCCAAGGTCATCCTCCTATTCTGGAGAGAATCCTGGCCTTTGCCTATGAAAAGACTCTTAAGGATTTTGATGGAAAAAGAAGGAAAGAGAGCCACCCTTCACTGGTTTGAGGAAGAAGTGCTTAGAAAAGGGAGGAAATGAGGCAAGTCAATGCAGTTAATCAAGCACCTCAGCGAAATGAGGAATTATATACGCAGGATAGAGAAAGAAAAGAGCATTGGTTTTGTTCCCACCATGGGCTATCTTCATGAGGGTCACCTCAGTTTGATTAAAAGAGCGCGGCAAGACTGTGATGAAGTAGTGGTAAGCATTTTCGTAAACCCCACTCAATTCGGTGCAGGAGAGGACTACCACCTATACCCTCGTGATCTATCCCGAGATATTAAGTTGTGCAAGCAAGAAAGCTTGGATGTTGTCTTTGTCCCCTCCAGAGAAGAGATGTACCCAGATGGTTATTCTACCTTCGTTAAGGTGGAGGGAGAGCTCTCCTCCACTCTGGAAGGGTCATCACGTCCGGGTCATTTTCAAGGTGTCTGTACTATACTTACCAAGCTCTTTAATATAATTAGCCCGGACTTTAGCTATTTCGGGCAGAAGGATTACCAGCAAGTCCTGGTGGTAAAAAGATTGGTGAGAGATCTTAACTTAAGAACCCAGATTGTTGTTCTCCCCACAATAAGGGAGAAGGATGGATTAGCCGTTAGTTCCAGGAACTCTTATTTAAACAAAGAGGAAAGATGTGCAGCCACTGTACTCTATGAATCTTTAGAAAAGGCGAAACAATTGATCATGGAAGGAAAAAGAGATCCAGCGCTGGTGGCGTCCAAAATGAAAGATTTAATAAAAGCCAAGTCTCTAGCTGAAATAGATTATGTGGCTGTGGTTGATCCAGAGACCCTGCAGAAGGTAGAGCGAATAGGAAAAGAGGTTCTGGTTGCGGTGGTGGTAAAGATTGGAGAAATAAGGCTAATTGATAATCTGAAGATAGCGTGAATTAAAGGGGGATTGCATTGTCCAGAAAGAGGATTCTGTTGACTGCGGCGGAGGTTTCAGGAGATCTCCATGCCGCTAATCTTGTTCGCGCTATAAAAAAAATTGATACTGATATTGAATTTGTGGGTATCGGTGGGGAGAAAATGAGACAGGCAGGGGTTGAGGTGAGGGCTACTACCGTGCATATGGGCACAGTGGGCATCTGGGAAGGTCTTAGATATTATCCATCCTTTCTTAGAATTGAGAAGGGAATTAAAAGAATGTTGCGAGAGGAACCTCCTGATCTATTAGTCTTAATAAATAGTCGGGATCTTAATTTGAGGATCGCCCGCCTGGCCAAAAAAAGAGGAATTCCCATTATTTACTATATTGCTCCTCCGGCCTGGGCCTGGCCTGATTGGGCAACTAAGAGAACGGCCAGAAATATCACTAAAGTTATCGCTATTTTTCCTTTTGAAGCCGCGCTTTATCGCAAGGTTGGAGCAGATGTGACTTTTGTGGGACATCCGCTGGTTGGTATGGCTAGACCTAATCTTAGCAAAAGTGAGGCTTATGAGAAATTTGGCCTTAGCCCTAGTCATCCCATAATCGGTCTTCTTCCAGGGAGTCGAGCCTATGAGATAGATAATCTTTTACCCATAATGCTCCGGGCAGCAGCGAAGATAAAAAGGTCACTAAAAGGTGTTCAGTTCTTACTTTCAGTCGCTGCTTTGGTTTTTGGGGAAAAAATTAGTAGAATGGTTAGAAGAAGCGGAATAGAAGTTAAAGTCACAAATAACAATATTTACGACCTTATGAGCGTTTCTGACTTAATTATTACGGCCTCAGGGACAGCTACCCTGGAAGCGACATGTTTAGCCACTCCCATGATTGTTGTTTACAAGACTTCTCTTAGTACCTGGATCTTGGGCCATATTCTCGTGAAATTTCCCTATGTAAGTCTACCTAACATCCTGGCTGGCAGGAGGATTGTACCTGAACTCCTGCAGTTTCGAGCTACACCCAATCGCCTGGCTAATCTGACTCTGAGTCTGTGGGGAGATTGCCAAAAATTGGAAAAAATGAAAATTGAGTTAAATAAAGTGACCAGGAAACTGGGGGAACCGGGAGCTATTGAACGAGCCGCCCGCGTGGTGGTAAAGAGTCTGCCTTCATAAGGGGGTTTTTCTGTGCGAGTTTTTCTAGTGGCAAATAGTCCTGGTGAACTCTCAGGGTGGGTAAAGCCGATAACCAGAACTTTAAAGCAGAAGGAAAAGGCCATAAAAATTTCTGTAATCATACCCCCCTGTCAATATGCAAGTGGCATGGAGAAAGAGGTTGTCAGTGGTTTTCCGAATGTTGATGGGGTGGCAGGACCCACCGACTATCTAAAATATATCTTTCTGGGTATCAGGTGGTCTGGATTTAGAGAGGACGGTAAGGGGGTGCTCATCTTTCTGGGAGGAGATCCCATTCATGCGGTTTTGTTGTCCAGACGGTTAAGAATTCCCGCCTTAGCTTATATTCAAAAACCCAGGTGGAAAAGATTTTTTAAAAAGTTTATGGTGATCGATGAGAGGACGAAGGGGGAGTTTATGGCCGGTGGGGTTACAGCGGGGAAAGTTATAGTTGTTGGTGACTTGATGGCCGATGCCGTAGAGCTGCGAATGTCCAAAGAAGAAGTGTGTAATTACTGGAAGCTTGATCCCGAATATTCCATCATTTCTATAATGCCGGGAAGCAGACCTCAGGAAGTAAGATATCTCACCCCCTTTTTTTTAAAAGTGGCAGAGTTGGTCAGGGAAGAATTTCCCAAAGCTCAATTTATTCTGGTTCTTTCTCCTTTTACCTCCGAGGAGGAATTAACCAGTTTGCCTTCAGGAGAGTTAGAGAAAGTTTTCCCGGAGATACCAAAATTTAAACTCGTGAAAAAGAAACGATGGAAGCTCATCACCAACCTGAATCTCCAGGTTCCGGTGGCCAAGGAGAATCAATATGAGATAATGAATGCCTCTGATCTGGCCATTACTATTCCCGGCACCAAAACAGCGGAAATGGCTTTTTTGGGTAGACCCATGGTGGTGACCGTGCCCTTGAACAAGCCGGAAGCAATACCTCTTGATGGCTTGCCAGGATTGATTGGGCATCTACCATGGTTTGGGCCTATGATTAAGTCAGGAATGGTAAGAAGGTATAGCAGGAAGGTTAAGTTTACCGCTCTGCCCAACCTGCGGGCGGGAAAGGAGATTGTTCCCGAGCTGAGAGGAATAATTAAAGCTCAGGATGTTAGCAGAAAAGTAATAGAATTATTGCAAGATCCAGTTTTGCGAAATAATATGGTGAGTGAGCTTAAGTTTGTAATGGGGGCAAAGGGGGCAGCTGATAGAATAGCTGAAGCTGTTCTGGATGAATTGAAGTAAACCCCGTTAGAAAATTCGGACGGGACTTTTTCTAACGGGGTAGAAGGGGTTGAATTTATGAATGTCCAAGGCCGCTTGTTAAGCTATCTGCGTCCATACCGAGGAAAATTGGTTCTGGCTTTAATTTGCATGGCTCTGGTGAGTTTAACCACTCTGGCAGTTCCCTGGATATTAGGAAGAGAACTAATTGACAGAGTGATTTTAGCCAAGAACCTTTCCTTGCTGAATTTAATCGCTATCGCTCTGGTAGTTCTCGTAGCTATAAAAGGCCTTTTTTCTTATGGACAGACTTATCTTATGTCCTTTGTTGGTTACCGGGTAATTACCGATCTACGAAACCAGGTATACCAACACCTTCAGCGATTGTCTTTGGGTTTTTATAAAAGAAAGCGTACCGGCGAGATTATGTCTCGCGTAGTAACAGATGTTAATGTGCTTCAGGAGGTAGTTGTTGAGTCCATAGCCAAGATGATTCTAAATCTTCTCATTATAGCTGGAGTTTTGGGGTTCATCTTTTATATACACTGGAGACTCTCTCTTTGTGTTTTGGGTGTGATCCCTCTTTTAGCTTTGACGGTGAGGAAGTTCGGTGGTCACATAAGGAAATTCAGTACTTCGGTTCAAGTTAAGATCGCCGATATCTCTTCTCTTCTCCAGGAGACGATAGCAGGGATTGAAGTAGTAAAATCTTTTGCCACGGAAAAAAAAGAGGCCAAAAGATTCCAGCAGGAGAATATACGCAACTTCCGGTTAGCCATGAGAAGAACTCAGGCAGTGGCCCTGCTTAGTCCACTCATAGAGATCATTACTACTATTGGCTTGAGTGCTATTTTGTGGTACGGAGCATGGGAGGTCATAAGAGGTGTGTTAACACCAGGTAAGCTCATCTCCTTTCTCGGCTATGTAAGTCTAGCCATTAAGCCATTAAATCAGCTGGGTAAAACTTATAGTCTTTACCAGCGGGCTCTGGCCTCTGCTGAGAGGATCTTTGAGATTCTAGATACCGAACCTGAAATAAAGGAGCTTCCCGGGGCGATAAAATTACCTCCTATAGAAGGCTACGTATGCTTTAAAGATGTCTCCTTCGGCTATGATAGCAACGAGCTGATTTTGGAAGACATTAATCTGGAAATAAAACCTGGTGAGAGAGTCGCCCTGGTCGGGCCTTCTGGTGTGGGTAAGACTACCCTGGTGAGTCTTATTCCTCGTTTTTATGACCCCATCTCGGGAGTTATTGCCATAGATGGATACGATGTTAAAAAGGTAAAATTGGCTACCTTGAGGCAGCAGATAAGCATAGTCCCTCAGGAGACTATTCTTTTTAACGGCACTATTGGTGATAATATCGCTTATGGTCGGCCAGAGGCTAGTGAGGAGGAAATTGCCGAAGCAGCAAGAAGGGCTAATGTTGATCGCTTTATTGAATCTTTAAGCCGGGGATACGATACCGAGGTCGGTGAAAGGGGAGTGAAGCTCTCTGGAGGTGAAAGACAACGTATCGCCATAGCTAGAGCTATCTTGCGGAACCCTCGCATACTTATTCTTGATGAAGCTACCTCCGCCGTAGATGCAGAGACAGAATTGTTGATCCAGCAAGCCTTGAGCCGTTTGATGAAGGACAGAAGCACCCTCATCATTGCTCATCGGTTGTCTACTATACAGAACGCAAACAAGGTCGTGGTCTTAAGTGAAAGAAGAATTGAAGAGATTGGATCTCATGAGCAGCTTCTGGCCCAAGGAGGTTTTTACACCAGGCTATACAAAACTCAATTTCGCCCGGCATAAAGGGGTGTGCTGCAAAGATTTTGTTGCAGGAAAGGGGTATGATTGAAGCTAACTATAGCCTTTTTCATCAAAACCTATCTGCCAGCTTCAGAGACATTTATATATGAGGAGATAAAAAACTTAACTGGGTTTGATGTTATTATTCTTACTCAAAAACTGGTAAATTTGGATCTCTTTCCCCACCCCAACGTCTTTTCAGCACCAACCCTTCTTAAATGGAGATTAGGTAAACGATGGCAAAGTCATAATCTATTCATTAAACCACTGATGAGGAGCAAAGTAAAGCTGGTCCATGCTCATTTTGGATGGGGAGGGATGATGATCTTGCCCGAGTGTAGAAAGCTTAACCTTCCTCTTTTGACCACCTTCCATGGTATAGACGTCTCTCTTTTTGCCAGGGATTTTATCTATCGATTCAGGCTAAAGAAGCTTTTTAGAGAGGGAACTGTTTTTCTGGTAAGGTCAAATAGGATGAAGGCCGATGTGGTAGATTTAGGCTGCAAGCCTGAGAAAATAATGGTCCATTACGGGGGCATCGATCTTAATAAGTTTAGATTCAGAAAAAAACCCCCGGATGGGGAAAGAGTAAAGATTTTGATGTGTGGAAGATTTGTGGAAAAGAAGGGCTTTGAATATGGAATAAGAGCATTTGCCAAGCTAGGCAAAACTCATAAAAATGTAGCTTTAACCCTTATCGGTGATGGAAAGTTAAGAAAAAAGATGGAAAATCTGGTAGATTCCCTTAATCTTTCCCATAGCGTCCAATTCTTGGGGATGCTGTCCCATGAGGAAGTGCAAAGAGAAATGGAAGCCTCGGATATCTTTCTTTCCCCTAACCTTGCGGCCCGAAATGGAGACAGAGAAGGAATTCCCAATACCATAAAGGAGGCTATGGCTACAGGACTACCAGTAGTGTCAACCTATCATGCCGGGATCCCTGAGCTGGTAATAGATGGAAAGAGCGGTTTTTTAGTCCCTGAAAAAGATATTGATGGACTGGTAGATCGGCTCGGCTACCTCATAGCCCATCCGGAACTCTGGGAGAAGCTAGGATCAAGGGGGAGAGAGGTTGTGGAGGAGAAGTTTGATTTATTTAAACAGGTGAGAAAACTCGAAAAAATTTATAGAAGTTTATTGAACTAAAGGATCTTGAAAGTTGCAAAAGGGGACTCTAAAAAATATTACTCATTTTAGTTTATGGCATTTTAACACTGCCTGCAATTTTGACTGTGACTATTGTTTCGGTCATACTAAAAAAGAACATCCGGCGGTGGGAAGATATTCATCCGACGAGATAGCCAGAAGTTTTGATGATACCGGGTTCACCTGGTGGATTGGTATCAGTGGAGGAGAGCCCTTTTTGTATCGAGAATTGGTTGAAATAGTGGAAAAGCTAACCAGGAATCATTTTGTCCATGTTGACACGAACCTTTCCTGTGGTATGGAAAAATTTCTGGATAGAATTAACCCAGCTAGAATAGTTTACCTGCACTGCGCTTTTCATGCTGCTGAGGTGGTGAAGAGAGGAAAAGTTGATAAATTTATTGAGAAGGTTTTATTACTTAGGGATGCTGGATTTTCTACCATTCTTTCTCTTGTTACCTACCCACCCATCTTAAAAAGATTAGAAGAATATGTAGCCCTTTTCAAATCATATGATCTGACTCTGCAGCCCAAGATTTTCCGGGGATATCACGATGAAAGAAGATTCCGGCTAAGAAAAAGACATTATCCTGAGAGTTATACTGAGGAGGAAAGGTCATTAATACTCAAGTATTCAGTTGATCCCATAGCAGTGAAGCTTATTTTGGGTCTACCATCATATACGGGAAGACTTTGTGGAGCAGGAAAGAATTTCATACGAGTTCATCCTGATGGGAAGGTGAGTCGATGTCCAGGCGATTCAACCAATTTAAGCAATATTTTTAAAGGAGATTTAAAATTGTTTAATGAGACAAGGGTTTGCAAGGCTAAATCTTGTAGATGTCCTTTTGTTAGTCGTCTCCATATGATCGAGGGAGAAAAAGACTATAGAGAAGATTTTGAAAAAATGATTCATTTAAATGATAGATAGAGGCGGGGTAGTTATGGGAGTGAAAACAGCCTATTTTGTGGAAAGATATCGGGGATTTAGAACTTATGTTTATGATGAACTAAATAATTTGAAAACCTTTACTCCAATTTATGCAAAGCTATTAAGTTAGGCAGAGGGATGGCTTTGAATATCCTTTTTTTGGTAGCAGGGAGGTTCTCAGGAACAAATGAGTGTCTTATAAAAACCTTCTCCAAAAATAATCATATAAATGTAATTGATGTAATTAACCCGACTATTGCTGTTCGGCCAGTCTGGGGTAAGTTAAGATTATCGTCTTTTCTTAACTCTTTCCTGGCCGAGTTGGTAGCAATAGATGAATACGGTAGACCATGGAAATACTATCATTGGAGAACTTCTTTTGCTTTTAATAAAATGACGCAGTACTCTGAGGAAGCTATAAGAAATTATGGAAAAAGGAAAATTGATGCATTACTCATGACTCAAACTCTTTTCTCCTTCTCGCAAAATAAACCTGACATCCCTTGCTTTATATTTACCGATAATACCAATAGGTTAACTCAGGAAACCCCATTTAAAGACGAATTTAAACTTCACTTTCAAACTTCTCCAAGATGGCAGAGACTAGAGAAAGAGACTTATTTAAAGGCAGACAAAGTTTTTGTTATGGGTCCCCATGTGAGGACTTCTTTAATAGATTTCTATGGCCTAGATCCAAAAAAGGTGGTGGCGGTGGGGGGCGGTTCGAATATTACCACTAAGTTAAATAGAAACCCTGAATTTAGAGAAAAGTCATATAAGGACAGAGTTCTTCTTTTTGTTGGGCGAGACTTTAAAAGAAAAGGAGGAGGAGATCTCCTTCAGGCTTTTGAAATTGTAAAGAAAAAATTTAAAGATGCTAAATTGACTATTGTTGGCTGCAGACCAAAGGTAAAAATTGATGGAGTTGAGGTTGTGGGTGAGTTAAATCCTGACCAGCTCGAGAAATACTATGAAAAAGCTCAAGTTTTTGTGATGCCCAGTCTATTCGAACCTTGGGGAAATGTCTGGATTGAGGCGATGACATATCAGCTACCCTGCATAGGAACCAATGTTGGGTCCATACCCTACATTGTTGAAGATGGGAAGACCGGGTTTATAGTACAGCCGAAGAATCCTAAGGAGATAGCAGAGCGACTTATTTATTTATTCGAAAATCCTCATATAATGGAGCAATTCGGGCGTGAGGGATTCTTGAGAGCAATAAAGAACTTTACCTGGGAAAAAGTTGTAG
>NJBP01000046.1 GCA_005223085.1 Candidatus Aerophobetes bacterium Ae_b3b
GAAGGTGGAGCACAGTCCTCTTTATGGAGACAAATTATCTCAGATATCCTTAACGCAGAATGTGCCTATATTAAAGAATCCAGGGGAGCTCCGGTGGGAAACGCTATTAACGCTGGAGTTGGAGTAGGCATTTTCAAGGATTATCACATAATCAAAGATTGGTTAAAAGTTACTGATGAGATAAAACCTAATCCAGAGCTTCATAAGTTTTATAATAAAATTTACCAGATTTACCGCAAGCTTTATCCCGCTTTGAAGAAGCACTATAAGGAGCTGGCCAAGGTAACCGGATACACCTAAAGGCCTGACCCCATTTTTATAGCTCAAAATCCCGGGGGTGGCCAAGCTAATAATGCTTAGCTTTGAGAGAAGTTCCAAACACATCGAAGTATCTTTCTAATTCTTTCATGTGGGGAGCGAGATTTTCTGGTTTAAACGTTCCGGCCTCGGTTATTATTCTGGTTATTAGCTCGGGTGGGATGAGATCAAAACCTTCCTCTAATTTTACCTGCATGCTACTAACTCGAGGATTGAACTTGAGCGTCTCACAAACTACATAAAATGGTAGTTTACCTTTAGCTGCCAGGGCAAGCTCATAGGTGGGTAGGCCATTAATGAGGCCACCATCCCGGAGTACAGAGTCAGCACCCACCAAAACTTTCCTTACCTCAGTTATATAATCCTTTATGGCAATATCAGGAACGAGGCGAGCAAAAATTCTCTGCTGGCAAAGTTCGTCCGCCATAATTTTTCCATAAGATTTATCTTTGTCCTTGGATTCTAAAATCCAAACCCGAACTTTTTTTTCACATTCACTCACTGTCCTAAAGACTTCTTTAATGGTTGAACTGTAGCTACAAGTCATTATCTTATCATTATCTTCGATTATTCCGGCTCCCTGAGCGGCCGCTTTTTCGAGGGAGATTTTAGAGGATCTTTCAAGCTCCTCTGTTTTAGAATAAGCAAGATTCCTCAAGGAATCGAGTTCTTTTTCCTTAGATGCCTGGAATACTTCATAGACAAGACTTGCTACGATGTTGGCTATGGGAGCCATACCAGGGCGTGCCTTTATTAGCCTATCTCCAGCGTTTTTTAGTCCTTCAAGAAAATCGTCCTTTGAGCCCGAACCTTTTTCTATCACCAATTTCAACACTTCTAGAGCTTGTCTAGAAAGCTGGCTTGCTCCATGCAGGCGATCAGCCCTAATCTCCTCAATTCCCCTCTCAATTTCACTCATAACATCAATTTTCATTCTCCACCCTTTGCCAGGTCTCTTTTAATTTTGGCACGGTAGAATATTTAACCAAATCTTGGGGAAGTATCCATTTTGCTTCCTTGTGTTCCCAATCAATTCTGACCCTGGTAGGGTCTTTAACTCGAAAACGGTAAGGATGAACAATCCATTTTCTTCCCAGATCCTCGTCCACAACCTCTAATACCTCGCCTTCTTTTATTAGCTCAAGATCGTCGTGGGAAAGACCTGTTTCTTCGCGTATCTCTTCCAGTGACTGCTCAAAGGAGGTGTTTCCTTCTTCTATGTATCCGCTTACCCCGGCCCATTTTCCCTGGTAGGTACCAACCGCCTGGCTTCTTCTCAGGATTAAGATTTTGTTATTGTATTCAAGAAAAGAGGTAACCACATGTTTTTCTTCCATCATTGATATCCTTCAAGGATAGTAATTCAACAGATGGTGTTTTAACATTGACAGGGCCTCATCCACAGCACTTTGCTTATTCTGGAGTCTCGTTCCCTGAAACTGGCATTTCTTGGAAAGAGTCCCCCATGCGGATGAGAACCCAATATAAAATAATCCCACAGGTTTTCCCGGTGTAGCTCCGGTGGGACCGGCAATACCGGTGGTTGATAGAGCTATATCGACTCCCCTTTTTCTTCTTATTCCAGAGGCCATCTCTTCGGCAACCTGAGAACTTACCGCTCCGTGCTTCTTTAAAGTTTCCTCTTTAACGCTTAGTTCCTCTTCTTTCATACGGTTGCTGTAGGTAACCATACCTCCTTCACAATATTCGGAACTCCCGGAAACATTCGTTATTAGGTGAGTCAACAGGCCTCCGGTGGCTGATTCCGCAATGGCCAGGGTGAGTTTATGTTTCTTTAACAACCTCCCGATTTCTTCTTCCAAAGACATCGTTTGACCTGTCCTTAAGAGAACAATCACTGCTATTTTATAATCTCTTCTAACTTCTTCCCCACTTCTGCCAGCCGCTGAATGTAAGGCTTTAATTCTGATCCATAAAATTCCTTGATGGACTTTGAACTCTTTATCTTCTCTATAATGGGATGATGTCTTTTGAAGAATCTATCAAACCCTTTTTCTAAGCCCTCCACGTAGGACTTAAGATCCCCAATCATTCTCCGAAAATCTTTTTCGTCGTGCACGCAGGTACCCTCCTTAATTTTTTATTTTAACTCATTGTGCTAATAACACAAGCAGGGGTCATCCACACCTTTATATGGAAACTACCTCCATTGTTTTATCGTGGATTTAGTAGTGCCATCTCACTTTAAAATCCTTGACCTTTCCTCAAAGAAAGCTACCAGATCATGAGGATGGGGAGGGCACCCTGGGACGTACTCACCTTTTTCTCGAAATTTCTTGGTGCAAAGCCCAATGTTGACCAGCTTTCCCTCATGTTCATCAGGAATCTTAACATTCTGACCAAAGATCAGGGTATAGCCCTTAAGAAGACCCAATCTACCTTTGCTTTCCATGTAATAGGCAATAACAGCTTCCATTGTGTTTCTACAACCACTACAGGCACCTTTTTCATAAATCTCAATTCCTTTTTCTCTGTAGGACGCAAAATCTAATTTTAGCCGTTTAAAGGGTCTTTTTACCTCCTCAATGCGAAGACCCACCACCTCGATCCGGGAAAGATCAGCGCATCCCAGTCCTTGCTCAGAAGCCAGCTTAACGTATTCTATCTCTAAGGGATCGATCCCCATCACGGCTGCTGCTACCGAGTCAGCAGCTACAGTATCAAAAGAAGAGATAATTACTCCGAGATTTACGGGAGTTCCATGAGTAGGTCCCATTCCTTCCATGCCGATTGTACCATCTAAGACGGTAATCTGAGGTAAAACCAGTTTATTTAAGTCCACAATGGACTGGGCCAGTCCCCATTTGTGAAATCTCTTTTTATCTTTTTCCTGAAGCGCCCCTTTCATATTTTTCAGCCCTAAGGTTGCCGGAAAGACATCATGGGTTTTCATTACCGGAGCATTAACAACTACATCAGCTTCCATAAAAACTTCGGGAATCTTTAATCTTCTAAAGACCTTTCCATTGGGTATTCCCAGATAGACAGTTTTGGTTTTTTTTAAGTTGATCAGATCTACCCCTATTCTTGCAGAAATCTCTTTTAATCCAGTGACGGCAAAGACCTCCTCCGTTTTGGACCCTACACCAGATCCCTCAGCTATGCTCACTTTCCGTGCTCCTGCCTCTTTTGCCAGCTCACACAGAGCCCTAATCACATGGGGGCTTGTTGTTGCTCCCGTGGTATAGTGATAAGGTGCGATGAGGTTTGGTTTCACCAAAACCCTGTCGCCTGGTGAAACTAAGCTATCCAGGCCTCCAATCAGATCAAGAGATTCCTTAACCGCTTTTCTCACACTCAGGTAATCATGAATCTTCTGGCATTTAGCTATAGCAACCTGTGGTTTATTCATCACCTCATATCCCTCCTTGCCAAATGGCTAATTATCCCACCTCATTATTATACATTATACGAAAAGATTGGAAGTTTGTAAAAACAGGTAGATCCAACCTTGCCCTAGCTAGATTTTTCCGTATAATCAAGCAAAGTCCCGAGATATTTCTTGACTTTTACCTTTGACTCACTATAATTGAACAGATTTGGCGCCAGAGACAGCATTTAAAGTAAAAAAACCTAAGAGAAAATAGAACTAAATGCTCAGTAAACGCCGTGCCACATTGAATTTCCAGGGTAGCCGCACCCTTTAGGGTGCGCAGGCTCTGAGCCTTGCGACTACCAAAAATGACGGGGTTCACTGAATACTTACAAATAGAACTACCTTATGGTTCAGGATGAACTTTCAGGATATTATATCTACCTTAGAGAATTTCTGGAAAAATCAGGGTTGTTTGATTTTTCAACCTTATGATGTGGAAAAGGGCGCAGGGACATTCAACCCGGCTACCTTCCTAAGGGTCCTGGGGCCCGAGCCCTGGAGAGTTGCCTATGTGGAGCCATCCCGACGTCCGGCTGATGGACGTTATGGGCAAAATCCTAATCGGATGCGACTTCACTATCAATACCAGGTAATTCTCAAGCCCTCCCCTGACGATATCCAGCCTACCTACCTGCAAAGCCTTAAAAAATTGGGCATCCAGCCTCTTCATCATGATATTAAATTTATTGAGGACGATTGGGAATCTCCCACTCTGGGAGCATGGGGCTTGGGATGGGAAGTGAGACTGGATGGTATGGAAATTACCCAATTTACCTATTTTCAGCAGATAGGAGGATTTGATCTAAAACCAATCTCAGTTGAGCTGACCTATGGTCTGGAGCGAATAGGAATGTGCCTTCAGAGGGTGGAAAACGTCTTCGATCTCCAGTGGAATTCTCACCTTAAGTATAAAGATCTTCAATATGAAAGTGAGGTAGAATTCTCTCGCTATAATTTTGAGGAGGTGGAGGCCTCCACTCAATTTAAACTATTCGGGATCTATGAGGCTGAAGCAAAAAGGCTTCTGGAAAAGGGACTTTTCCTGCCAGCCTATGACTACGTCCTCAAGTGCTCTCATACCTTTAATTTACTTGATGCTCGAGGCGCCCTGGGAGTTAATGAAAGGGAAAGATACATTAAAAGAGTACGTCGCCTAGCTAATAGATGTGCCAGTCTTTATCTTAAGAAATCGGGTTCGTTAATTTCTGATAGGTGATATATAGCGATGGAGGGGGAGTAATCTCGAGATTGCTTCGTCGTCCCGAAGGCTTTCGGGACTCCTCGCAATGACAACATAGAATGTACCTCACTGAATACTTACAGGGAATTTTTTAAAGAGGAGATTAGGTGGCTGAGACAGCATTGTTAGAGATAGGAGTGGAGGATCTACCACCCTCTTTTGTTTGTGAGGCTCTCCAGCAGCTCAAGGAAGAAGGGAAGGAGCTTTTTGCCTCAGCTTATTTGGATTATGAAAGAATCGATACTTTCGGCAGTTCTCAGCGGCTAGTCTGTCAGGTAGCGGGTCTATCCCCTCACCAGAGACCACGTTTTGACAAAGAAATGGGTCCTCCTCAAATCATGGTTTTTGATGAGGCTGGAAGGCTTACCTTCCAAGGCAAAGCTTACCTAAAAGCTAAAGGAGTGAAAAAGGAAGATCTAGGGATAGAAAAACTAGAAAAGGGAAGCTATGTTTACATAAAAAGAAAGAAAATTAGTCAACCCACAGAGAAGCTTCTTCTCTCCCTTTTCCTTGAGCTCATCAAATCTATACATTTTCCTAAATCTATGAGATGGGGAAGAGAAGATTTTTCATTTGGACGCCCTATCAGATCTATTTTAGCTTTGTTTGGGGAAAAGCTAATAAGATTCAAGATAGCCGGAATTTCCTCGCATAGAAAGACGAGGGGACATCGTTTCCTCTCTCCTTCTTATTTCTCGGTGCCGACCGCTCAGGAATACTTTCCCCTTTTGAAAAAAAATTACGTCATCGTGGACCCGAAGGAACGCAAAAAGCTGATCCTTAGACAGATAGGAAAAATAGCTTCTTCCTTAAGAAAAAATAATCCTGGGGCAAGAATTTATGAGGATGAGGATCTTTTGGAGGAGCTAGTCTATCTGGTTGAGTATCCTACTTTATTTATAGGAGAGTTTGATCAAAGATTTCTCTCTCTTCCCCAGCCCGTCCTGAAAGCTTGCTTGAGAGATTATCAGAAGCATTTTTCAGTGGGAGATAGAAAGGGAAGCCTTGCCTATTTTGTGGGAGTAAGAGAAGGCGCCCAAGATCACTTGGGAGAGGTGGTGGAGGGTAATCGAAGAGTAATTAACGCACGCTTAACCGATGCCATCTTTTTTCTTGAGGAAGATAGAAAAACTCCTTTAGACAAAAGAGTATCAGAGCTTAAAGAGATGATTGCCCAGGAAAAACTGGGTAGTTATTATGATAAAACGCTAAGGCTGGTGAAGCTTGCGAGCAGAATCACTTCTCACCTGGGGCGCAGCGAGAAAATTAAGGAAAAGGTAAAAGAAGCAGCCTATCTTTGTAAGGCGGATTTAATTACCCAGATGGTCAAGGAATTTCCCTCTCTGCACGGAATAATGGGCCAGGAATACGCCCTTCAATCTGGAAAAGATCAGGAGGTGGCCCAGGCTATTCTGGAACACAGAATGCCCCGCTTTAGTGGAGATGGACTTCCTCGCACAGAGGCAGGAGCAATCCTTGCCTTGACCGATAAAGTTGACACTCTGGTAGGTTCCTTCTGGGCCGGATTTGTTCCCTCCGGAGCAGGGGACCCCTGGGGTTTGCGAAGAGAGGCACAGGGAATTGTTGAGATAATTTTAGATAAGGAATGGGGAATCAGTTTAGATTACCTGATTAGAGAGTCTTTAAAGCTTTACGGAGAAAAAACCACCGGAGTTGATCTTAAAGTCAAAGAATTCCTCCGGGCAAGAATTGTCGGGATTCTTAAAGAGAGACAAATTAAAACAGAGCAGGTTAAAGCCGTCTTAAAGGCCGGTTTCGACAATGTTGTTGATGTAGTTAAAAGAGGGGATGCTCTTCGCAGTGCTGTCACCAGATCAGAATTCAAAGAAGAGGTAATAGCCATCGTGAGGCTGGTCAACATCTTAAAGCAAGCCGAAGAATGGGGGCTCATGATTCCTGACCATGTAAAGGAAGAGCTTTTGCAAGAAAAAGAAGAAATGAATCTTTATCGCCATTGGAAAAAGATTGAACCCCAGCTTGAAAAATTGTTACGCGAACAAGATTATCTCCAAGTCTACCAAATTCTTTCTACTTTGACGCATTCGATTCATGACTTCTTCGAGGGAGTTTTAGTGATGAGCGAAGACAAAACCTTAAGATTAAATCGTCTTTCTCTTTTGAACAAAATAGGAAAAACTTTTCTCTCTATAGCTGACTTTACCGAACTCCAGGTAAAATGATAGGTAACTGTTCACCGCAAAGATCGCAGAATGCGCAGAGATGAACCAAAAAGAAAAACTTGACCAAGACTCTCTTACTCTTAGCGTTCTCAGCGTGCTCTGCGGTGAAATATGATAGTTGCAATGATAGTAATGAAGGAGCGGTAGAAATGGCTCTGGTAGGGATAGAAATTTATCCTACACGTGGAATGGTACACGCAATCTGCAAAAAGACGAATCTGGAGACCAGAGATTGGTGTCTTTACCCGCTGAGAGATGGAATGGGGCTAGGGAGGATAAAATTTATCTGTTTAAGCAGCGAAAAAACTATCTTTCTGGGCGGAGAAAAAATTAGAAAAGCAACCCCGGAAGATAGAGCAGAATTTGAACGTCGGTACGAGATTGAGAAAAAATCGTACCAAATAGCTTTAGAGAAAATCTCTTCTCGTGAGCTTCCTATGAAACTAATAGCTACCAAGTACCCTTTAGAGAGCAGCCGAATTACCTTTTACTATACAGCTAAAGAACGAGTAGATTTCCGGGCGTTGGTCAAGGATTTGGCGGCTATTTTTAAAGTAAGGATACAGATGCAGCAGGTTGGGGTGAGAGATGAGCCCCGAGTCCTGGGAGGTTGCGGGATTTGTGGTAGGCCTGTTTGTTGTGCCTTATTCTTAGGTAAACGTAAAGAAAAGCTCGATTCGGTAAGCCTGGAGGTTGCACGCATACAGAACCTTCCTTTGACCTCCTCCAAAATATCGGGAATATGTGGAAGGCTTCGCTGCTGTCTAAATTTCGAATATCCTACATACTCTATTTTAAAGAAAGAACTGCCCCGGGTAGGAGAAATTGTCCGATGGCAAGGGGAAAATATGAAGGTAATAGCCCAGGATATACTAAAAAAAACCGTGATAGTGGAGACTAAGGAAGGAATAAAAAAACCATTAACTAAGGAGGAGCTAAAAAACATAAGTTGAAGGCCCTAAGTCTATTTTCAGGAGGGCTGGATAGTATCCTGGCCACAAAGCTTTTGCAGCTACAGGGAATTGAAATGGAGGGGGTGTGCTTTGTCTCCCCCTTTTTTGATGAAAAAAAAGCAACCAGAGCAGCTGAAAATCTGAAGATACGGCTCTATACCGTAGATATGGGAAAGGATCTTCTCCCCCTTCTTCTTTCACCTCCTCATGGCTTTGGAAAGGGGGCTAATCCCTGCGTTGATTGCCATATTCTCATGGTAAAGAAAGCGGCAAGCTTAATGCAAAAAATAGGAGCGCACTTTCTGGTGAGTGGAGAGGTCCTGGGGGAAAGACCAAAATCACAGAGCAGATGGGCTCTTAAGGTAGTAAGTGAGGAGTCAGGCTGGGGAGATTATCTTCTCCGTCCCCTTACCGCTAAAAATTTATCTCCAACTTTTCCGGAAAAAAAGGAATGGGTGAAGAGAGACCAACTCCTTGGAATCAAAGGACGAAGTCGAGTGGTCCAATTGAGGCTGGCTGAATCTTTAGGAATCTCGAACTTTCCTACGCCGGCTGGAGGATGCTTGCTTACTGATCCAGTCTTCTCCAAACGGGTTAAGGATTTATTAGCCCGGGGAAAGCTCAATCTCAATGAGATCGAACTTCTCAAAATAGGGAGGCACTTTCGCCTGGAGAAAACCGCCAAGCTAATTGTTGCCAGAAACAAAGAGGAAAACAGAAAAATTTTAGAGCTGGCTACCCCGGGCGACTTTTTTCTTGAAGTAGCGGACTTTCCGGGACCGGTGGGACTTCTAAGGGGGGAACCACACCTCATCCTCAAGGCTGCTTCTGTAACCAGTCGTTACAGTGATGCTCCCTCAACGGGGGTAAAAGTGAAGTACTATCAATTCCCTCATACAGAGGAAAAATACGTTGAAGTAAACCGTGCAGAAGATGAGGAATTGGAGGCACTCAGAATCGGAGGTAGGCCGTGAGTCTTTATGTCTTTGACCTAGATGGGGTGATCTACCGGGGCGAAAGACTTCTTCCCGGGGTAAAAGAGACCCTAACCAAACTCAGAAAGAGGGGAAATCAAGTCTCTTTTCTCACCAACAACTCCACCCTGAGTAGATCCGGTTTTCAAAAAAAACTTACCCAAATGGGAATTGAGGTACATCTGGAAGACCTTTTTCCATCCTCCCATCTAGCTGCTATTTATCTTGGCCACAAAACTAAAAATAAAAACATTAAGGTGCTGGTCTTTGGAGAGGAAGGGCTTTTCGAGGAACTGAGGCAGGCGAGAATTAAGCTTACTTCAACCTCAAAGGATGCCAATTATGTAGTAGTTGGAATGGACAGGAAATTTAACTTTGAAAAACTCAAGCTCGCCTATGAGGCTATCTTAAATGGGGCTAAATTTGTAGCTACCAACAAGGACGTAACTTACCCTACAGAAGAAGGGACTGTTCCTGCTGCGGGAGCGATAGTTAAAGCTCTTGAGGTTTCCACTCACAAGAGGGCTTTACTTTTGGGCAAACCTCATCTCTTCGGGCTGAAGACCGTGATGAAAAGCAAAGGGTATACCTCGGCGGATACCATTTTAGTGGGTGACGGACTGGAGACAGATATCCTGGTGGGCAAAAGACTAAAGATTGTTACCGTCCTGGTGCTATCAGGAATCACCTTAGAAAAGATGTTACAGAAGGCTCCCCCTTCTCTCAAACCCGATTATGTAATCCAATCACTCTTGGATCTACCTTCTCTGAAAATTGGACACGGTTATAAAAAATTGGTAAGCTCGATTGATACTCTCTAAAATGTTTCTTTCTCTGGGGTCTGGTCACTGAACCCTTTATTTTAAGGCATAGAAAATTCAACAATTCACAGGTACCGGAATTTTAAAAATTCCTTTCGATTGCTATCAAGTAAAGATCTGGAAAAAAGAGGGGAGCAGGCCCGACTTGCTCGAGCGAAGCGAGAGTCGGCTTTGCCGATCGGCCGTTGAGGGGGGATATTTCCCCCCTCAAATATCTTAATAGCGAACAGCAAAACTGGCAAATTCTCCTTTATAATCCTCCCACTCGACCTCAACATCCTCCACCACAGCAGACGGCGGTCCTTTGTAGCACCAGGCAATCATCTTTCGCACTTTCTGATCTTCTCCCTCAAAAACAGCCTCCACACTTCCAGCCCATCTATTTCTAACCCAGCCAGTAAGCCCCAAGCTATAGGCCTGGCTACGGGTCTCGGCTCGGAAAAATACTCCCTGCACCCTACCCTTAATCAAGACATGGGCCCTGACCTTCTTTACTTCCATTTCCTTTTTTAAAAAACTGTTGGGGGGTTCAGCAACTAACCAAGGGATAGGCTAAAATCATGTGAAGTTCACCATTTTCTTTAGTCCTCACTTAGCCAAAGCGACTTCGATCCTAAAAGATCTTCTACCTCGGAGATTAGGGAATCGGTGAAGCCCACCTTTATCGACTTTGACCTGATGATTGTTTCCTCCCCACCTTTATTGCTGAAATGAAGGTAAGTGTTATGTTTCCCCTTATAAGAACAAAGAATTTCCTTTAATCTAACAAGATTTTCCTTCTCCAACCTATCTTCCTTCAGGTTAACATGGAGGTTGTGAGTAACATCCTTAATCCTGGAGAAGGGAAGTACCTCTTGGGCGATTACCTTGGGGGGGGTACTGGCAGTATCTAGTTTACCCTTAACCAAAACAAGACCTCCCTCTTTGATGTAAGAGGCATATTCTTCATAGAGACTGGAAAACACAACTACCTCTATCTCCGATTCTAAATCCTCCAGGGTAAAGAAAGCCATTCTCTTCCCTTTTCGGTCCTTTTTCTGGATAATGGTAGTTATAACCCCCATAATCCTTATCTTCTCTCTATCCCTCATCCCGGATAGATCATAAATGGAGTTAGCCAGATAATGGGTAATTTTTTTTTGATATTTCTCCAGAGGATGCCCACTTACATAGATACCCAGAAGTTCTTTTTCCCAGGCCAATCTCCTTGACTGGGGAGCCTCCTCTATCTCAGGAAATCTCTCCTTAGCTAATGACCCTCCTCTTTTCTCCAGCGTCCCAAAGAATGACAACTGCCCTCTTTCCCTATCGGCCTGAACCTGTGAGGCCTCCTCTGTTGCTTCATTAATTGCGACCAGGTTCTGAGACCGGTTACCGACCAGAGAATCAAAGGCTCCACACTTGACCAAACTCTCTATTATCCGCTTATTCACCGTCCTAAGGTCCACTCTGCGGCAAAAGTCAAAAATGGAACTGAACTCACCCTCCTTCTCCCTCACTTTAAGAACGGATGAAATAGCTGCCTCTCCTACATTTTTTACCGCAGTAAGTCCAAAACGTATCTTATCCCCGGCTACTATAAATTTGGTTGACGATTGATTTATATCCGGCGGAAGCACTTCTATTCCCATTCTCCTGCATTCATTAACATAGAGGATGAGTTTATCTGTATTTTCCCTCTCCGAGGTAAGCAGAGCAGCCATAAACTCAAGTGGATAGTTAGCCTTAAGATAGGCCGTCTGATAAGAGATAAGAGCATAACCGGCAGAATGCGACTTGTTAAAGCCGTACCCGGCAAAATGAGCCATTAGTTCAAAAATCCGGTTAGCCACCACCGAATCAAGTCCTTTTTCTTTTGCTCCTTGCACGAATTTATCCCTCTGTTCATCCATTAATCTTGGGATCTTTTTCCCCATAGCTCTTCTTAAAATGTCAGCTCTCCCCAGACTAAAACCAGCCAGTACACTGGCGATTCGCATTACCTGCTCCTGGTAAAGAATAACGCCATAAGTTTCCTCCAGAATTGGCTTAAGCTCAGGATGTAGGTACTGAACCTTACTTTGACCATGCTTTCTCTTAATGAAATCGTCCACCATTCGGCTATGCAGGGGTCCGGGCCTATATAGGGCAAGAACGGCAATGAGGTCCTCAGTTTTTGCTGGACGAAGTTTCTTGAGTAGATCTTGCATTCCTCTACTTTCTAATTGAAAGACCCCCAGCGTTTCTCCTGCCGAAAGGAGCCGGTAGGTTTTCTCATCCTCAAGAGAAATTCGGTCTAGATCAACCTCTTCCCCTTTGCGCTGTTTAATTATTTCTAGAGTGTCCTGAATCACATTTAAGGTCTTGAGACCAAGAAAGTCAATCTTAAGTAGGCCAATAGCTTCCAGAGAATGCATCTCATACTGTGTAGTCATCTCATTCTTGGGGGTTCGATATAAGGGAGTGTAGTGGGTGAGTTTATCCGGTGCTATTACTACCCCGGCAGCATGGGTAGAGGCATGACGGGTTAAGCCCTCTATGCTCTGGGCTATCTCGAAAAGATTTTTTATATCTGGATCTTCTTTGACAAGCTCCTTTAACTCTGTACTTTCCTCTATGGCTGTTTTTAGCGACCTATTAAAGGAAATAAGTTTAGCAATCCGATCCACCTTGCTATAGGGAATGCCTAATACTCTTCCCACATCTCTTACGGCTCCTCTAGCTGCCATAGTTCCAAAGGTGATAATCTGAGCTACATTTTCCTTCCCATATTTTCTCCTTACATAATTGATGACCTCACTCCTTCTCTCATCCTGGATATCTATGTCAATATCAGGCATGGCAGTTCTTTCTGGATTCAAGAACCGCTCAAAGAGGAGCCCATAAGCAAGGGGGTTAATGTTGGTTATTCCCAGAAGATAGGCAACCAGGCTTCCGGTTACCGAGCCTCTGCCTGGACCCACTAAGATTTGCTTCTCCTTCGCATACCTGGCAAAATCCCAGACGACAAGAAAGTAGCCGGCGTATCCCATCCGGCCAATTATGTTAAGCTCTACTTCCAATCTCTTGAGCACGGTAGAGGAAGCAGTAGCATACCGATTAGATACTCCTTCCTGGCAAAGTTTTTTCAAATATCCATTTAAATCATAGCCGGAAGGGATCTGGTAGTGAGGAAGATGTATTTTCCCTAGATCCAGTTTGAGATTACACTTTTCAGAGATGGCCCTGCTATTGGATATGGCCTCGGGAAGATCGGAGAAAACCTTCCCCATCTCCTCAGGAGAACGAAAGTAAAACTCCGAAGAAGCAAACTTCAGGCGATCGGTGTCCTTTAGAGTCTTGCCGGTTTGAATGCAAAGGAGGACATCCTGGGCTCTAGCATCTTTTCGGTAAAGATAATGCACATCATTGGTAGCAACGAGAGGGATGGAAAGCTCACGCGAGAGCTGGACTAGAACCTGATTGACCTCCTTTTGCTCCTCCAGCCCTGTGTCTTGTACTTCCAGGTAGAAATCATCCTTATAAAGGTCCTGATAGAAAAGACAAACCTGTCTTGCCTCATCAAACCTGCCCTTCTGAAGCAAAGAGGGAATCTCACCCTTCATGCAGCCAGAAAGAACTACCAATCCTTCTTTCTTACGGGAAAGGATCTCTTTATCAAGGCGAGGATGGTAATAAAAACCTTCCAAAAAGCCAATTGTTACCAATTCCATGAGATTATGATAGCCTTTTTTATCCTTAGCCAGCAGAGTTAAGTGATAGGAGACAGTCTCTCCCTTTACTTTCTTTTTTTTGAATCGCGAGCCGGGAGCCAAGTAGATCTCGCAGCCCAGGATAGGCTTTATTCCTCTTTTGCTGGCAATTCGATAGAACTCTACCGCTCCAAATAGGTTGCCGTGATCGGTCAGAGCTAAGGCGGGCATATCAAACTTATAGGCCTGATTAACTAACTTAGAAATGGAAGAAGCTCCATCCAGAAGGCTGTACTCGCTGTGGATATGAAGGTGGGTAAATTCACTCATACCTAATCCTTTATTGTATCTTACAAGATATTCAGTCCCTGTCAATTTGACAAAAAAATGGTATAGTATAATATATTTAAAACTCTAGGGAGGGAAATAATAAATGAAGAAAATATGGATGGTAGGATTGGGAATTTTTCTGTTCAGTTTTTTTCTTCTTCCCCAGGTCTGGGGGGAAGAACAGGTCTATAAGGAATTTATATTTGCTCAGGGTCTATATGAAGATGGCAAATTCGGTTTAGCAGCCGTTCAATTTCAAAAGTTCATCGAAAATTTTCCAGAAAATAGAAATTGTGATAGAGCCCAATACTTACTAGGAGCATGTTTCTGGAATCAGGAAAAATATGAGGAAGCCATCTCTGCTTTTGACCGGCTTCTTCAAAAATATCCCGAAAGCGACTGGGTCGATGATAGCCTTTATCAAGTGGGGGAAAACTATTATCGCCTGAGAAATTATGCAGAGGCTATCCCTTATTATGAGACGCTAATTGAAAACTACCCTCAAAGTAATCTCGTTGCCCCTTCCCTTTATTCATTGGGATACGCCTATGTTGAGCAAGAAAACTACCAGGGGAGCCTGCGAGCCTTCAAGAAACTGCGAGATGAGTTTCCTGAATTTAAGCAGATCTCTGAAGTTCACTACATCATTGCCAAGATCCTCTATGATAACAAAAGATATCCCGAGGCTATTAATGAATACTCTACTTTCATCCGCGCTTTCCCAACTTCAAAATATCGATCTAACGCCTATCTGGAAAGGGGATGGGCTTATTTCGAAGAGGAAAATTACGGTAAAGCTAGAGATGACTTTGCTGCAGTAGAAGCCTTTTTCTGGCTGGGAGAGTCTCTCTATAATCTGGGTCAATTTAGAGAGGCAAGGAAGGCTTATGAGAAAGCTTTAGAAAAGCCCGAGCCAACCTGGAAACCACAGGCCTATTATGGCGTTGCTTATACTTATTTTAAGGAAAAAAATTATCCCCAGGCGGCCGATGCTTTTGAAAAATACATCGCTGCCTTCCCAGGTTCACCTAATCTTGCCGAATCCTGGACTCGTCTGGGAGATTGCCTCTATTTCCAGAACAAGTTTTCCTCTGCTAGAGAGAGTTACTTGACGGTAGTAACCAGTTATCCGCAAAGTGAATTTGTTCCGGATTCTCTTTATGGAATTGCTTATACTTATCTCGATGAGAAAACATACGAGGAGGCGGAAAATTATTTAAGTCAGCTAATTAAAAAATTCCCTAACTTTGAGAATATTCCAGATGCAACTTTCTGGTTGGGAGAATCTTTCCTTAACCTTTCCCAATATGGAAAAGCACTTGAAGCATTCCAGAAGGTCATCATTGATTATCCTGATGATCCACTAGCCGCACGTTCTCAATACGAGAGTGGGTGGTGTTATTTAAAACAAAACCGGTTTGAGGTTGCCACCACTGAATTTGACAAGGTCATCCAGAATTACCCTCAGTCTAAGTGGGTCGATAATGCCCTCCTGATGATGGGAAGTAGCCTTTTTAATTTGAAGAAGTTTAGAGAAGCTATTCAGACCTACTCAAAGATAGAGAAAAATTACCCAACTTCAAATCTCGTTCCCACCTCAATTTATCAAATCGCCGCCTCTCATTTCAATCTCGGTGAGTATGATGAGGCAAGACAACGGTATCAACGATTTCTAACCCTTTATCCTGAGGACAGAAATGCCCCTAATGCTCAATTGTTCATCGGCTGGACCTACTTTAAACAAACTAAATGGGAGCAAGCCAAAGAAGCACTCCAAAAAGTAATTCTCAATTACCCCCAGGAAGAACAGCTTCATCCAGATGCCTATTCTCTTATAGGAGAGTGCGATTATAATCAGGAAAAATATGGAGAAGCTTTAAACACCTTCGAAACTTTGATTGGGAAATATCCAAACAGCAACTTTGTTCCTCACGCCTGGCTTAGAATAGGGGAATGTTATGAGCAGATGAATCAAGTGGAGAAATCCTTGGAAGTTTTCCGCAAAGTGATAAGAGACTATCCCAATTTTGAGAGAGCTGATTATGCCCAGTGGAAGATAGCCATTCATTTTCTGGGAAAAGAAAAGTGGCAGGAAGCTGTTTCAGAAATGGAAAAGCTTATTAATAATTTCCTTGAGAGTTCCTATCATTCCCAGGCCTATTACCGGACCGGTTGGAGTCTTTACAGATTAGGTAAATTTCCCCAGGCCGCCTCATATTATTCTCAATTTATTAAGTTATTTCCCCAAAATCCCTTACGAGGAGAAGTTTTTTACCAGCTGGGAGAATCTTTATTGAAACAGAAAAAATTTAGAGAGGCTATCGACTCTTACAGCCAGGCTCTCCAGGTGACCAAAGAGAAAGAGATCATCCTCAACTCCCTTTATGAAAGTGCCCTCTGCTGGGAAAATCTGGGTAATTGGGAAAAGCAGGGAGAAATTCTGGAAAAATTTATCGAGCGATTTCCCGAACATGGTTTGGCTTCTCTGGCTCACCTAAAACTCGCCAATTCCCTTTTCAATAGGGAAAAAATTGCCCAGGCACGAGAGCACTACTCTTACGTGGTCAAAACTACTGAAGAAAGTCAATTGGCAGTGGAGGCCCAGTTTAGAATGGGAGATTGCTGGTTTAATGAGAAAAAATTCGATAAAGCTATAGTGGAATACCTTCGAGTTCCCATTCTTTATCCCCAGTATAAAGAATGGGGAGTTAAGGCTCAATTCCGTGTGGGACGTTGTTATGAAGCCTTGGGCAAGTTCGAGGAAGCGAAAAAAACTTACCAAAAGATCCTGCAAGTGGAGTCTCTTAAGGAAGAATACCGAAATGATGCCCAAGAAAGGCTAAGGCAACTGGAAGGTAGATAAGGAGAAAAAAATGATAAAAACAATACTGCTGTCTGTATTGACCTACTTAATTCTCTTTTCGAACCCTCTTCAGGCACAAGAGCCACCATTGAAAGAGGAGCCACTTCCTACGAAGCTCCCTACTGTCATAGTTAAGGGAACGGATAGGTCTTATTTGGAGATAATAAGGGCGAAGGCTCTTCCCCTCATGGAGTATCGGGGAAAAAAGGAACTAGCCCCGCCCTCCATCCAGATCCCTTGGAGGAAAAAGGTCTATTATCATCCGCTTTCTTTTCCCGGTTTAGAAAGAAAAGCCATAGAAGGAGCCCCCTTAGCTCCTTTAAAGCCGAGAAAGAAAATCAGTCCCGTTGCTCTTGTTCTCCCTGAGCTTGTCTCACCATCTGCCAGGTATGT
>NJBP01000047.1 GCA_005223085.1 Candidatus Aerophobetes bacterium Ae_b3b
CTTGGGAGAATCTGCGCAGAGTCTCGGCCACAACTGCATTAAAAGCGGCTGTTTTCTGATTTGTAGAAAAAGCAGTATTGACGTCATCTCCCAGAGCATGGAGGGTAGTTAATACCACGGCACCCCGTTTTTCTAGTTGGCTACGAACTTCATCCTCCATTATCCAGCCTTCTTGGTGGAACGCCTGGGAGATCGTTACTACCACAATTTTACTATTCATATCTTGGAAGGCATCCAGTACTTTACCAGCAGTTCCTCCATGAGTTGAAGCAACAACTATCTGATCAATATTCAACTCCTTAGCCCTCCGGTAAGCAATGTTTATAGTCTGTTCAGTATTCTTAGGCCCTGGCTCCTCAAAGTAGTGAATTTCCTGTTTCATCAGAAAAACTCCTTTTTTTATGAATTCTTAGCAGTTGCACTATAACGTCGATTTTTATGTTGTCAAATGAAATCGACAACGGAGTATCTCTGGTTTAACACTCAACTGTCTTTCGACCAACCTCAACCACGGCGGAGTCCGTGTCAAATCATTTAGTGGAGACCTCTGGGTATGTTATAATATAAATGACAGAATATTATAACCCCGGCAATATTCAGATCTTTGCACTAACACCTCTCATTTGATAAAATGACTTTGGGGTGAGATAAGGCCAGAGCTCTCTTTTATATGATTCAACAGGTACCCTTTCGGTTAGATTTTAGATGACTTAACGCGGTCACTTGACAAAAACATAAAGATATAGTATAATGAATATGGAACTCAGTTTCTGATAGTGAAACAAATGATTGTAAATGGCTAAAATAGTAGAAAGAATATTTGATATTATCGAGGCATTGGCTGATGAGAAGGAGATATCTCTGACGGAATTAGCCAAGAAATTATATCTACCTAAGGGGACTACCTGTCGACTCCTTATGAGTCTCAAAACAAGGGGTTACGTTGACCAAAATCCAATTACTAGGAGATATAGGTTGGGAGTCAGGATAGTGAGTGTTGGTCGTAAGGTGCTGGGCAATGTAGACCTGAGAATTGAGTCAAGAGTAGTTTTAGAGAATTTACTGAGAGAGACTAAAGAAAGTATTCATCTGGCTATCTTGCAGAGTGGAGAGGTTGTTTTTGTCGATAGTCTTCCCAGTCTTCATTCCTTGCGAGTCCATAAGCTCCCCGGAGAGAGAGGTCCCGTCCACTGTACGGCGGTAGGCAAAGTTTTGTTAGCCTATGCTGTCCTCCCAAAGGTAAACGAAATCATAAAACAGAAAGGATTACCACAATTAACCCCTAACACTATAACTTCCGCTTCAGATTTGAAGAAACGCTTGGACAGGGTCAGAAGACAAGGGTTTGCTATAGACGATGAGGAAAGCAACGAGGGGTGTAGATGTATAGCAGCTCCCATTCGGGACCATACAGATAGAGTAATTGCAGCCCTTAGCATTACGGGGCCTTCAACTCGCATTACTCCGGAGCGATTTAATCAACTTGCTGACCTTGTAAAACGCGCCGCTGACAAAATTTCAGCCCGTTTAGGCTTTAGTCCCCAAATAACATCTAAATAAACTATGGGAAAGGAGAAAAGAATGGCAAAGGAACTAAAAGGCTTGATGCCCCCCATGATTACGGTGTTCAAGGAAGGCGAGGCTTTCGATGAGGAAAGGACAAGAAGGCACGTTGAGTTTTTAATTAAGAATGGGGTACAGGGTCTAATCCCTTGCGGGAGTACGGGAGAGTTTGCTGCCATGACCATGGATGAAAGAAAAAAGGTAGCAGAGGTAGTAGTCGATGAAGTAAACGGAAGAATCCCCGTATATATAGGCACCGGTCATTACAGTACAAAAATAGCTATTGACCTCAGTAAACACGCCGAAAAAATAGAGGCTGACGGAGTGATGGTAATAGCACCCTACTACCTAATACCTACAGAGCGAGAGATCTGCGAGCATTACAGAAGCATTGCTAAGAGTATAAGCATACCGCTCATGATTTATAACAATGTGTGGTTTGCGGGTGTCGAACTCTCGGTCAAAACTATTGCCAAGCTATCCAAGGAGGGAATAGTTTCCAGTGTAAAGTTGGCCCATGGAGACCCTTCAAGAGTACATGACTTAAAATATTACTGCGGCAACGACTTAGTAGTATTTTATGGACATGATGTTTGTGCACTCGAGGGACTGGCTGCAAAAGCAGATGGATGGATCGCAGGAATTGGGAATCTCATCCCTGAACACTGCAGAAAACTTTGTGATTTACTCTTGGTAGATAAAGACTTGGACAAGGCCAATGACCATTGGTTGACCATGCTTCCTCTCTTGCACATGTGCGTGAATAAGAAAAATGGAGAACGACCTGACTGGCTCCAGATCATCAAAAAGGGCCTGGAAATGAGGGGACAGCCCGTCGGTGAGGGGAAAAGGCCCATTTTGCCAATAACAAAAGAGGATGAGAGGAAATTGAGAGCAGAACTTACCAAGATGGGGTTGATCTAGAGTTTCCGGTGATTGATCACGGTATTCGGGACTGCCCACGTCAGAATACGATTAGGTGAGTTAGTTCTTTGACAGTGTGGGGAAGATTACGGAGGACGTCGGTATTTAGTGAGCATTGAACCTAAAAATGTTCACCAGAGGTAGACCGGCCCATTTCCTCGGAATGACCAGTACAGACTGCAAAAACCAGGGAAAGGAGGTGATGATAGCTATTTCTACAGCCAAGCGCGAATCCGGGGGAAGTTAAGCAGCGGTAAGTCGGCCGGTGTGGTTTTAAGAGAACGTTTCTCCGGGGAAGACAGGAAGGTGATTATTTCCTTTGAGAAACGTGCACAGGAATCTGAACTATGCCCGTTAAGTAACGGGGACTATGGTTAAGGAGCGAAAAGTTATGAAAATAAGAAAGAGAGATAAAGGGTCTAAAGTTGTGCTGGGGATTACGTTGATTTTTTTGTCAGTCCTCATTGCCGTGCCGGCGATGGGGGGTCCTGCCAAAGAGCTCTCGCTTCTGATTGTCTCTCACTTTGTTCCCCCATTTGAAACCGAGGTAGAAGCACAAGCTCAACAGTGGATGAAGGAAAGACCCGACGTAAAGGTAACTATAGATTGGGTCGGGACCGAGGAACAAGCTGCCACTTTACTGGCAGAGGCGGAAAGCGGATCGGGGCACGATATAGTCAACCTAGAGAGCTTCGATTCTGCGCTGTTCAGACGGAGTCTCTTACCGTTGGATGATGTTGCAGAGGAATTAGCAGCTGAGAACGGAGGATGGACCCAGGCGAAAAGGGAAATCGGCTATGTTGATGGACGCTGGGTGGCCGTCCCCTGGTTTATACACACTTTCGTAGCCGTCTATCGAACCGACTATTTTCAGCAAATAGGAGTAGACCGGGAAATGGGGAGTAGGGCCACTTGGGATGATATGCTAGTTTGGGCGGAGAAACTCGCCGCGATCGATCATCCCATCGGGATACCGGTTGGGAGCAATAACGACTCAGATTGCTCTGTGGGTCCGCTACTCTGGTCATTTGGAGGCGCCACGGTCAACAGGGAAGGAGAGGTCACGATTGACTCACCCGAAACCGTAGCCGCCCTCGAGTACTCGAAAAAACTATTTCAATACATGCCCAAGGCAGTATTTGGGTGGACTGCTGGAGGAGATAATAACGTGTTCATGCTTTCAGGATACGGATCTTGGACGATGAATCCTCCTAGTATTTATGCGAGCGCTCTAAAGAGCGTGCCGGACGTCGCAAAATACCTTGACCACGTCAGAACCCCTGCCGGACCCGATGGAAGATTCAGAAGTGGTTCAGTCTGGAGCCTGGGAGTCTGGAACTATAGTCCTAATCCGGAATTGGCACGCGAGTTCATTAAATTCTTGATGAGAAAGGACAACTGGTATGCGCAGCTGGTGGCTTCCGCAGGATACAATCAGCCTGTACTGAAAGATTATCAGGCTCACCCGATTTGGCGCGACCGGAAATCCCTCAATCAATATGAGCCAATGCAAGAGACACTTCACATGATGGGCTGGAAATACGGTCCCTCAGCGGCAGGGAAGAAGACTTTCAATCTTCATATCGTACCGATAATGTTTGCCAAAGCCACCACCGACGGGGTCCAGGCAGCTATCGAGTGGGCTGAGACTGAACTGAAAACTCTTTGGAAAGAAGAGTTAAGGAAATAGGAGAGATCCAACAAGGGGGCATATCTGTGCCCCCTTGTTAGCAACCCTGGAGTCCGAAAGTGATCGGAGTACAGCAAAAAAAACTGGCGTATCTTATGGTTGCGCCAGTAGTTATCATACTTTGCTCTCTTATCGGTTTTCCCTTAGGTTACGCGGTCTTCTTGTCCTTTACCGTTAAGCACATCGGGGTCCCTCCACAGTTCGTAGGAATACAAAACTACGTGGAGCTAGTTCATAGCTCGATCTTTCGTCTGACCGTCCTCAATACGTTCATATATACCTTCATCAGTGTGCTGGTGAAAGTAATCCTGGGAGTGATTCTAGCCTTAATTCTCAATCGAATTGGAAGGGGACAGAGAGCGCTGCGGGGTGTTCTTCTTCTTCCCTGGGTAATTCCCACCGCGTTGAGTGCTCTGGTGTGGTGGTGGATGTATTCTGAGCTATTTGGCATAATCAACTGGACTCTCATGAGAACAGTAGTACCCCAAGGTATTCCCTGGTTAAGCACTCCCTTTTGGGCACGATGTGCTCTCATAATAACCAACGTATGGCGAGGGTTACCTTTCTTTGCCATAACATTTCTAGCTGGGATCATAGCGATTCCCGTTGATCTTATGGATGCCGTGAGCATAGATGGCGCCGGGGCAATAGCGAAAGTACGGTATGTCACTCTGCCACTGTTAGCTCCTCTGTTATCGATTGTGACCTTGTTTTCACTAGTGATGACGGCGGGAGATTTTGCTCTGGTGCATATTATAACCCACGGAGGACCGCAGAATACGACCCATCTATTTGCCACCTTGGCGCAACAGATAGGTTTCAAGGGAGGGAGCCTGGGGAAAGGAGCAGCCATCAGTCTCTTTATTGTGCCGTTTCTCGGCGTTAGTGCCTATCTGATCTTGAAGTTTGTGAGAAAACGAATTGTCTGAGAAATTAAGCTGGGGTTCGAAAAAAAAATGATGAAGGTGATACTGTGACAAAAGGGAGGATCCAGACCTTTCTTAAGAGGAACTGGGCGTACTTCGCGTTGGTTCCTTTTGTGCTCTTTACTCTTTTTCCTTTTGCTTGGATGGCGATGACATCAATTGAGACCGATGAAGAACTATATGACATGAGCGGCAATGCATTTATTCTAGAAAAGGGAGCAACCTCTAGCCACTACCTGTTTCTGTTGACAAAGACTCTCTTTAAAACGTGGTTTGCAAATTCGCTTATAGTCTCATCTGTGGTCGTACTTATCACCATTTTGATTAGCATACCCGCGGCATATAGCCTGGCCCGGATAAAGTTCCCCGGAGCAAGCACGATTGGAACCGGTATTTTTTTAACCTATTTGATTCCTCCCACCTTATTATTTATTCCTCTTTATACTGTGGTTACCTTCCTCCGGACGGCCAATTCTCTTCTTAGTTTGATAGTAACGTATCCTACCTTTACGATCCCCTTTTCCACGTGGCTTTTAATAGGTTTCTTTAGTAATCTTCCCCGGGAGCTGGAGGAAGCGGCTATGATAGACGGAGCAAGCTGGCTGCAATCTCTTGTTAAAATAGTCTTACCCTTGTCTATTCCCGGAGTAATTACTTCGGTAATTTTTTGCTTCACCGCCTCGTGGGGACATCTTATTTATGCTTTAGCGTTTGTTTCCAGGAGTAGCCAACAAACCCTGCCGGTGGCATTGATATCAAAGTTAATTCGTGGAGACGTATTTTTTTGGGGGGCGCTGATGGCCGCAGGCCTTCTCGCCTCCGTCCCCGTGGTGATCATATATGCTTTTCTCTTGGACTACTACGTGGCCGGTTTAACTAAGGGCGCGATGAAATTTTAAATGGTTCCGATCAATGCCAAACAGGATAAGACAAAATGCTTCAAGTCAAGATCCCATACGCTAAGGAATATTGGGAGGTCAATTTACCGGACATTGACCAAATCGATATCATCAATCCCACCTATCCGGATTCTGCCCGGAATGAGGAGATTCTGGTTTGGAAGGCTCTTGGCCATCCTATCGAGAAAACACCTCTGACTCGGCTAGTTAATCAAGACAGTAAGGTTGCCATCATCGTCGACGATGTCACCAGACCCACTCCGACCAAAAAGTTATTGCCTCCCTTGATGGAGGCTTTGCATAAGTCCAGAGTGAAGAAAGAGAACATTACGATAATCTTTGCCCGCGGGACACATAGACGGCTCACTGAAGACGAAGAAAAGAAGTTGGTCGGTCCGGAAATGTGGCACCAATACCGGGTAGTTCAGCACGACTTTGAAAATGAAGCGACTCTGGTACCGATCAAAGATTCCTCGGGGAAAAGTCAAATAAAAGTTAATAAATGGGCGGCCGAAGCAGATCTAAGAATACTAACGGGATTCATTAAGCCTCATATTATTGCTGGTTATAGTGGAGGAGCCAAGTCTATTCTTCCGGGAATTGCCGGTCTAGATTTTATAAGATCTAATCATTCCTATCGGTTCCTCTCTCACCCTTCTTGCAACGTCGGGGCGATAGCGGACAGTCCTGCCCGACAGGATATGGAGAGAAAAGCTCGATGCTTAGAACCTATCTTTATCTTAAATGTGGTCCTGAATCAAAAGAATGAGATAGTTCAAGCGGTTGCAGGAGATTTGGTAGCGGCGCATCGAAAGGGAGTAGAAATCTTTAATGGAATGGCAAAAGTTGAAGTTGAATCTGCGGCGGATGTAGTCATAGTATGTTGTCCAAATCCAACAGACTTGAACCTGTATCAAGCGTGCTTTGGAGCAGCGGTTGCGATAAGAACAGAAAGACCTATTCTTCGACGAGGAGGAGTAGTTGTATTGGTGGCACATTGTCCCGAGGGATTAGGAGAAGGGGGGTTCCCTGAATTAATAACAACCTACAACCAACCCCAAGAACTGCTAAGAGCTTTGGCCAAACCAGGCTTCTTTGAACTCGGTCAATGGGGAGCTCAACTCTGGGCCGACATACTTAATTTTGCCTCGGTGATTATGGTGAGTGATGGTGGAATACCAAAAGATTACTATAGAAGCAGCCCAATGAGGCATGCTTCTTCCGTGGAACAAGCATGGGAACAGGCCAAAAAAATTCTCAATAAAAAAAAGATCCATGGTTATATTCTGCCGCAGGCTCCTTTTACCTTCCCGATACTTTCTTCTTGATTGGCGAGAGAAGGCAACACTATTGAACTCCCCTTCAAGAAATTCAAAGTCTCCGGCAAATGATACCCCTCGAACGTTTCTGAAGAGAGGACAGCTCCTCGTCATATAAGGAGATGAGAGCCAGAAGAGGTGTGAAAGCAAAGGAGTCGGTGCAACTTGAAATGATAAAAGCTTGCCAACAGGAGGAAGTGCATGCGTTACATGAATCACGAGGAAGTCGAAATATTGAAGACAGTTGTCAGCGGACAACAGTTATGGAGAGGAATGGGAGAAGAAAGTTTTACTTCCCAGTTTGAGGACGAGTTTGCTCACTACTTCGGACGCAACTACGTTTATGCAGTCAATTCTGGAACATCTGCTAATGAAGGAGTTCTGGCCGGATGTGCAGTTGAACCTCAGGATGAGGTCATTTGTTCTCCCTGTTCCTTCATCGCCTCCTCTCTGTCGGTAGTTGCATTAGGAGCCATTCCCGTGTTTGCTGACGTCGATCCGCGCACTCTTCTGTTGACGGTGGAGGAAATAGAAAAGAAGATCACCGACCGTACCAAGGCGATTGTCGTGGTTCATCTCTTTGGTCAACCAATGGTGATGGGTCCTATCGTCGCCTTAGCGCGAAAACACAATTTGTATCTTATCGAAGATTGCGCTCAAGCTTACGACGCTTACTGTCATGGGAAAAAAGTGGGTACTTTTGGTGACGCCGCCTGTTTCAGTCTGCAGCAGAGTAAGCACATTACCACCGGTGAAGGAGGTCTCATAGCTACTGATGAACCCGAAATATACCAGAGAGCGGTTCTCTATTCTAACTGTGGAATGCCTTGGTACCGATACTGTCTCGAGGCTCCCGCACCTGCTCCCATTAACGATGTCCCTACGCGGGGACACTTCACGTTCGGACATAACCATCGAATGAGTGAATTGCAGGCAGCGGTGGGTTTAATTCAATTGTCTAAAATCGACACTTTCAATCAGCAGAGGAAGAAACTCGTGGAAATCATCAAAGGTGAGTTGGAAGGCGAATCTGGATTCAAGATGGCTCACATATATCCCGACACCAAGCCCAATTATTGGAGCTACCCCATACGGTTGACGGAAGATACAGAATTGTCAGCCACCGCGGTGAGTCGCCGATGCGAGGGAAAGGCCAATATCGTCAGCTTTCATGCTTATAATGATGTCAACTACCTCGAACAGGTGTTTCAAGATATGCATAGTCGTCGTTCGACTTCTTTAGGTATCCCCTTGCCAGAATATGTAAGTTATGCCCCAGGCAATTGTCCAAAAGCGGAGAAAGCAGCTCAGAAATTCTTTTTCCTAAATGTTCATCACGATGTGAACCCGGACTTTTTACGGAACACCGCCCGAGCTATAAGAGAAGTCGTAAGGAATAACAGATAATATCACGAGTTCTGTAAAAAGAGAGCCTCCTCTAAGTCGGTGCCGTGTGCAAAAAGTGAGTGCCCTCTAGGCTGGGGGCGGCTCCAAAAAGTGAAGATGGTGAGGTGCACACGTTTCCTTGGCTGGGAGAATAGTACGAAACTCAGACACGTTGACTGAGTCGTGGTAAGAACTATCACACTGGGGGGAACAATTATGACCATTGGATGGGGAATAATTGGGTGTGGATGGTTTACCGATAACTTTATTGCGCCCGCGGTCAGGAAGTCAAAAGGAGCTGACTTAATTGCCTTCTTGAGTCGAAGTCAGGACAAAGCGAAGAAATTCATGACCAAACATAATGCAAAAGCAGCCTATTCTGATATGAATGCTTTTCTCCAGGATAATCGCATTGAAGTCGTTTTTATAGGAACGCCCAATAGTCTCCATCACTCTCAAGCTATTAAAGCGGCTGAAGCGAACAAACACGTTTTCTGTGAGAAACCCATGGCTTTACACTCAATTCAGTGCCGGGAGATGATCGCAGCGTGTCACAAGAGCGGTGTCAACCTGATGGTCGGTTACATGCTCAGATTTCATCCCGCTCACCAAGAGATCAGATCGCTCACGACCAATGGGGATATCGGCAAGATTATCATGCTGCGTTGCCAGTTTTACGTCAAGTACAATGAGTTCGATGAAGGACGGTGGAGGATGGACCCCCTTCTCGCGGGAGGAGGTTCCTTGATGGATCTGGGAACGCATTGCTTGGATCTCCTGGAATTCTTGAATACGAAAATTATTGAAGTTTCTTCCTTTATGAATACGTTAACCACTGGCAGTTCAGTCGAAGATACCCTCGTTGCGAGCCTCCATTTTCAGAACGACAGTTACGGAATGGTCGATGTCTGTTATAGCATCGATATTGGAAAAGAGAGGTACCTCGAGATATATGGTGACCAAGGATATGTCCGGACCGTAGGAACAATAAGCGGTTATGGCGGGGGCAAGATGGAGATTGTTGAGAATGGTGAATCCAGGATTGCGTCATATCCCCCTCTCGACCTGTACCTGCCGGAAATAGACGAGTTCAATGCTTCCATCAGAGAAAACCGAGAACCTGCTATTACCGGGGAAGATGGATTAAGAAATTTGGAGATCGTAGAAGCCATTTATCGCGGGGCCAAGAAGAAAACTGTTGAAAAAATACAATCCCTTCAATAAGATTTCCGCCCTGGCCGAATGGAAACCATAGATCCGTTGGAGTCGAGGGGATCTTATTATGTCACCGCGATACCGGCGATGTTGTCGTCACTTTGATAGGGAAGGCAAAATTCTGAGGGATCTTTTCAGCTGTCTTTCAGGAATAAATATTCAGGATCTTTACTGGAGCGGTGGACTCAGATGAATTTGTCGCACAAAAATGCCGTGGTCACAGGAGCAAGTATGGGGATAGGTAGAGCAATAGCTATGGCTTTAGCGAAGGAAGGGGTTAACGTGATAGTCAACTATTGCAAACATCGAAATGAAGCTCAAGAGACCGTGGTAAAGATTAGAAGAATGGGCTGTCAAGCTATCGCTATGAGAGCTGATGTTTCCCGAAGTCACGAAGTCAAAAAAATGGTCGAACAGACATTAAGTAAATTCCAAACTATCGACATATTGATTAATAATGCGGGGATTGGAGCATTGGCGACCATAAGACAGGTCGAAGAAAAAGACTGGAACAGAGTGATGAATGTTAATCTCAGGGGTGTATTTCATTGTTGTAAAGCTGTCGTGAGTCATATGATTGATCGGAGGCAAGGCAAAATAGTCAATATTTCCTCGATAGCTGGATTAAGGGGTACGGGCTCTGTAGCCTATGTTGCCTCTAAATCAGGAATAATAGGAATAACGATGTGCCTGGCGAGAGAACTCATTGATTTTGGAATTACCGTGAACGCGGTAGCCCCTGGTCTAATAGATACAGACATGGCAAGGTTAACCGAAGCACAAAAGAGAAATATAAAAAAGGAAGTTCCGATAGGATGGATAGGAAAGCCTGAGCACGTGGCGCAGTCTGTTATCTTTTTGTTAGAAAACGATTATACCACTGGCCAGATTGTAAATGTAAGCGGGGGAAGATTAATCGGTATATGATCTCATATTGGTTAAAAACAGAAAATCAAGCTAAGGCGAAAGATAGAATCCATTACTCTGCAAAAAGGGTAGGTATTGATGGAGGTACAGCTCTATTAAGAGCCATTGGACAGACATTCCGCGGGATTCCGTCCAGCCTTGGATTAAGCATAACAGTAGCGATTGCCATGGTTTACCGCCGCTAAGACGGCCTGCAACTCCGTAAAGGTGATTATTATGAACCATCGCTTTCATAAATTCCCCCCAGTGTTAGACGAACATAACGGAATGTTTCTTCTTAATCTCGTAGCTATTAAGGTAGCCGGTATAAACTGGATTGAGTTTTCTCAAAGAAAACAACGCTCACGGGATACGCAGCTTAATTTTTTGGGTTGTTTTATGATAAATGCCGGGAGGCTGCGTCAGTACTCGAAGAGAAGTTGAAATTATTCAAAAACTCTCCGACTTTGTTGCTCATTTCTTATGTGGTGATGTTCTCTTCTACAAAAATCTTGGTTCGATATTTGACTTTTTATTTTGATACTGTGACTCTCATGTTTTTTCGGTATCTCGTTGGTTCTTCATCGTTGATGGTGATTTCCTACCTTTTCTTTAGAGATGATCTAGGGAAAACCATTAGAGACCGTCGTAGGCTAACGGGGGCAGTAGTTTTGGGTGCTTTATGGACCGTTATCGATTTCCTTTACGTAAAAGGGCTTTCCTATACTTCCGCTACCGTAGCTTCACTTATGGATGTTTTTGGCTTACTTATGGGAATAGGTTGGGTAGCTTTGGTTTTCTTTGACGAGAGGAAAACCATTAAAAGCAAGAGTTTCACTGTTGGTTTGATCTTGGCGGTACTTGCCGTAGTCGGCCTTAATCTAAGCAAAGGTGCTGCTATATCAGAGTATTCATTGGGGATTTATTATTTGGTTGCAGCAGAAGTCTTGGTAGGTGGGGATAGTTTGTTTAAAAAGAGATTAGTTGTTACTTCCCCCAATCCAGTGTGTCTTAGCAGTTTGGTTTCAGCATTTGCATCAATATTTTTCTTTATCGGAGCTTTGTTTTTTGGAGACCTAACAAGGATTACGAGAGTTTCTTGCTTCATCAATGTTGTTTTGTTTGGCTCGGGCATTTGTGGCCTAATGATAGGGGCAGGTCTTCACTTCGTGTGTATCAAGAAAGCTGGATTATCCAAAGTAAATCTCATTAGCTTGTCTTTACCGGTATTTACCGGGATCTTTGCCTATTTATTTCTTAAAGAGAGCTTAAATACATGGCAGGTGTTATTTGCTGCAATCTTAATTGGAGGCTGCTTACTTGCTATTGGAAAAAAGCGCACCGCAATCGGAGTGAAAGAGAATTGTCTTTGAGTTAAGATTTAAAGGAAGATAGCAATGCTCCCCCTGTTTGGGATGACTGATTATGAGGTCATTGGCGACTTATATGAGGTTATTCCAGGGCTGATAGGAAAAATAAAGACCTATCATAGCTTTTGAACTTTATCTTTTGTTAAATAAGAGAGGAAATGAATTGAAAATGTACCGAAAGATGAGTGATGAAGTGGTCAAAGAACTGACCGGAATTGTGGGTGAAGATCATGTCATTTTAGACAAAGAGAAAATGGTGGATTACTCCCATGATGAATTTTCCCTCGATTGGGTTGGACACTTTCCGGAAGCAGTGGTAAAACCCAAAAATGCAATAGAGATTTCTCAAATTCTGAAATTGGCTCATAAAGAGAAGTTTGCGGTTACCCCTCGAGGGGGCGGGACCGGTTTAGTTGGCGGGTGCGTTCCCATCTTTGGTGGGATAGTTTTATCTCTTGAGAGGATGAATAGAGTTTTGGAGATAGACAAAAAGAACTTAATGGCAACAGTTGAGGCCGGGGTTATTCTGATGGACTTCTATGAGAAAGTTGAGTCATCAGGCCTTTTTTTCCCGCCTCATCCGGGAGATGAAACAGCCTATATCGGCGGTGCCATTGCTACCAACGCCGGTGGAGCAAGAGCAGTAAAATATGGGGTAATGAGAGATTTCGTTAAGGGATTAGAAGTCGTCTTGCCCAATGGGGAGATTTTAGACCTTGGGGGTAAGCTCATGAAAAATTGCACTGGCTATAGTCTTTTACATCTAATGATTGGTTCAGAAGGCACTTTGGGTGTCATTACTAAGGCAGCAATACTTCTAATGCCCCCACTCGAGAATGTAATAACTCTGGTTATTCCTTATGGCTCACTGTATGATGCCATAAAGACCGTGCCAGAGATAATTTTGAATGGTATAAGACCCACAAGTGTGGAATTTATACAAAGCGACGCCATTCCTCTTTCAGAGGAGATGCTTGGTAAAAAGTGGCCCTGTAAAGAAGGAAGAGCATTTCTAATGATTATTGTAGACGGTCCCACCGAGGATGAGGTATACAGGTTATCCGAGACGATAGCAAATATTTGCACATCTAATAATGCTAAAGACGTTTTGGTGGCAGAGAATCGAGAAAAACAGGCAGATATTCTAGCCATCAGAAGCAATGTCTATGAGGGTCTAAAGCCAAACACCATTGAGATACTGGATCTTACCGTTCCCCCTTCCGAGATAGTGAATCATGTGGATAGGGTATGTGAGGTTTCTCGAGAATATGATGTGTGGCTTCCCACTTATGGTCACGCAGCAGATGGAAATGTACACACTCATATTATGAAACTCAAGAAAGAAGGTGAGGGGTTTAAGGAATTAAAAGAAAAGGAATGGAAGGAAAAATACCCGATAATTAGAAAATTGCTCCATGAGGACTGTATAAAACGGGGTGGAGTGATATCAGGAGAGCACTGTATTGGGGTTCTTAAAAAAGAATATATTCCAATGGCATTAAGTAATGCACATCTTGAAATATTAAGAAGAATAAAAAGGGCGTTTGATCCCAATAATATCTTAAATCCTGGTAAGATATTTGATTTATGAGGGAATTGCTGAATTTTCTTTGAGTTTATGAAACTTGTTAAAAATAATTGGTTATGATCCGGACCAAATCATGAACAAGAGATTTCTGAAAATTAACTCTTTTCCAAAATTTTGCCGTCAAACCAAAGAATATGGCCAGGGAGGTGGCGAATATGAATCAGAGAGAGCGATTGATCGCGACTCTCAATTTTGACCAAACTGACAGGCTACCCATGATGGATTTCGGATATTGGGAACAAACCATCGAGGACTGGCAAAAGGAAGGTATGCCTCGTCAAGTAGAGAACCAAAAGGATGTGGAAAATTACTTATCACTAGACAGATGTTGCTTTGATACTCATCTTGAAGTCCCCCAGGTCAACTACCAGGGTGCGTTTTTCCCTCTTTTTGAGGAAACGATAATCGACGAAGATGAGAAGACGGTAACCAAGATAGACTCCTACGCAGTCACGCTCAGGGAAAGTAAAAAGAAAAATTCTGTCCCCAAATATATCCGTTTTCCGGTAGAAAAAAAGGAAGACTTTGAAAAACTAAAACCTCGATTGGACGGAAAGAATCCGAGAAGGTATCCTCCGGATTGGTCGGAGCAGGCAAAAGTTATTAATGCAAGAGAAGAACCGGTGGGTTTGTTTATCTTGGGTTTTTTCGGACATCCGAGAAACCTCATGGGGTTAGAGAACTTATCCTTAGCCTATTATCTTCAGCCTGACCTGGTGAGGTCAATCGCAGAGCACCACGTTCAGTTCATATTCGATGCTTATGAAAGAGCACTTAACGAGCTGGAGGTAGACTTCGTGACCATCTGGGAGGATATGGCTTACAAAAACGGTCCTCTTATTTCCCCTTCTTGCTTTAAGGAATTTATGATGCCTTATTACAGAGAAGTGACTGCATTTTTGAAAAGCAAAGGTGTCAAAAAAATCTTGGTTGATTCGGACGGAGACATTAAGAAACTTGTTCCACTTTTCATTGAAGCAGGAGTAGACGGTCTTTATCCCTGTGAAATCCAGCCTGGATCGGATCCGGTAATTATTAGAGAACAGTACCCCAGGATTGCACTCTTGGGAGGTATAAACAAGAGAGCTCTTGCTGCGGGAAAAGAGGCGATTGATAAAGAGCTGGAAAAAATAAATATACTTGCGAGAAAAGGGGGATACGTTCCTATGGTGGATCATCGCGTTCCTCCAGATGTTAGCTTCGAGAACTACAGATATTACTGCGAACGTAGGCGAGAGATAATTATGAACTCTCGGTCATGGCGAAAATGATCTTGTGTACTTTACTTCTTAACTTTAGCGGGAACTCCGCACCTTTTTCATATCCACACTCTCTCACCAAGTTTCTTTGATCGCACCAAGACCGGTGATTTGACCGAAATAACGGAATCTTGCGGGAAATCTTTATTTTCTTGTCACCCTCATGCCTCATCCAAATCCCTGAGGCTTTTTTTGACACTTTTCTTTTCTCTGCTAAAATGATTCCACAGACTACTTGATCTGATGTATTTACATCTCAAGCGCTTTCATAGGAATTTTATAGTCGTGCATAAACGAAATAATTCAGATACAAATGAGTTATAGGGCAGTTTGCCGTACTATGCCATACCAATACTAGCACGAAGGAAGAGCAAAAAATGAAGATCATAGCAGTAAATGGAAGTCCTCGAAAAGGAGGGAACACTGACCTTCTGCTCGATGAGATGTCAAGAATCTTTGAAAGAAACCAAATCGAAACTGAAACTATTTTCCTGCGAGATCTAGAACTCAAACCCTGTGATGCCTGCAGGTACTGCCGCCAACACCCGGGTAAGTGTCATATCAAAGATGATTTTCCTCCCATTTTTGAAAAGAGTCTGGCCGTCGAAGGGATAATTCTGGCCACTCCAGTCTATTTCGGATCAGCCACTCCTCCCATTAAAGCCTTTATGGACAGAGTGGGCTACGCTGCTAAGGGGATGAGGAGGCCCCTGGAGAGAAAAATAGGAGCAGGAGTGGTGGTGGCTCGACGGGCTGGTCAAAATTTCACTCTGGCTCAGCTTTATTTCTTCTTTGCCGTTCTGGGGATCATCATTGTTCCTTCTCCTCACTACTGGACGATTGCCTTTGGCAGGGAAAAAGGTAAAGTGGCTGAGGATGAAGAGGGAATGGTAACCATGGGAAAATTGGCGGAAAATATGGTCTGGCTGGCCAAGAAGCTATATTCCTGAGCTTAACTTCCGTTGATCTATTATTCTCAAATTTACCTTCTATGGCCCTATTCTAAGCCAACACTAACTTGGCTTCGACCCGTTTGCCCAAACTCAACTCATCTTGCCTCAACTAACCAGGCGCAAAACGCAGCCCTTAAAACGGGTTTTTGACACCTATTACTTTTGAGCTTAAAATAAGAGCAAATTCTTCAAGAATAACCAATGAAAACAGGAGGCAGTAGAATGAACAAAGCAGAATTAGTAGAGGAAGTGGTCGGCCAGACCGGGCTAACAAAGAAAATATCCAGGGAAGCAGTCGGTGCAATAATCTCAGTTATAACCGACTCCCTGACCAGAGAAGAAAAAGTGACTTTAGTGGGTTTTGGGACTTTTCGGGTTAGGGAAAGAAAAGCAAGGAGAGGAAGGAATCCTCAGACAGGAGAAACCATCCAGATACGCGCAAAGAAGGTTCCCAAGTTTAAAGCAGGGAAGAATTTTCGGGAAGCGGTAAGGTAAAGAATTTTGACGTTTTCCTTTGGATTCTCTTTGCGTCTAAAAGCACTAATTCTGGAAGCGAGTGAAAGAGGAGAGAGCAAGATGTT
>NJBP01000006.1 GCA_005223085.1 Candidatus Aerophobetes bacterium Ae_b3b
GTGAGTCTTTGTCCTCAAAGAGCCATAAGCATTGTCTGGGGCAAGGCTGATATTAACCAGGCAAGATGCACCAACTGTCATTGGTGCCAGGAGATCTGCTCTACGGGGGCAATTAAAGAAGAGGTTAAAGCCATTTCCTTAGATGAACTAAAACTGATCTTCCAAAATTTGGAAGAAGAAATAAACAAAACCGTGCAAAGGCTCAAAAAGCTAGAAAATAAAAGATAAAATGTAAGAATGAAAACCTACTTGGATTGTATCCCTTGTTTCTTCAGGCAGGGACTGGAGGCTGCTCGAATGGTCACAGAGGATGAGGGAAACCAAGGGATCTAGGATGCAAGGCAGGGGATATAGTCCTAAAAGGACAAGTTACCAGCGCTGCTATTCATTCAGTCAGTTTTCAAAGGAGAGATCTGGAGGCAGGTGTTAAACTTGAGTTTTAACTAGAGGAGACTAATATGGGAACGAAAAGGTATCCCCGGGTCATTTTATTCTCTTCAGGATCCTGTCCCTGGTGTAGTCGAACCAAGAGTTATCTTCGCCAGAAAGGAATCAGGGTAAAAGAGGTAAGAGTGGATAAGGACCCGGATGCCGCTAAAGATGTAGTAAGAATGACCGGTCAGATGGGTGTACCGGTTCTTTTAATCGGCACGACAAAAATGGTGGGATTTGATAAGGGAAGAATAGATCGACTGTTAGGATTAAAAAGAAGCTAGAAAGGAGAAAGACATGTCAGAGATGACATTTTTGGAGTAGAGAAGCTAAAGTTGAAGCTTAGACATCATCCAGTTAAAATCACTTTTCAGTCAGAACCGGCACATAAAGCGATTTTCTGAAGATTGGCTAGGGAAAGGTAAAAGACTCTCAGGTAAGAATTATCAAAAGACTTAATCAGAATGAGAGGGGTGCATTAGTTGAGGGGATAATGATGGAAAGGAGTGAGAGGACATCCTTATTTTCAGTAGGAATGAATATCATCCTGTTTTTTCTTAAGTATTTTTTAGGGGTATTTTCAGGAAGTCTCGCTCTAATAGCCGACTCTATACATTCTATCTCTGATGTCATTGGCTCAGTAGCAGTTTTTATCGGCCTAAAGATTTCTAAGAGGAAAAGCAAAGCTTTCCCCTACGGACTCTATAAAGTGGAAAATCTAATTGCCCTAGTTAGCTCCCTTCTCATTTTCTTCGCCGGTTACGAGATCATTACCTGGGCAGTCAAGGGCAAGGGAGCCCCTCTGCTAAAGAATTTATCCCCTACCCTAGCAGGTATTCTTTCGATTTTGGTCATCGTCTACGGTTTCATGCGATACGAAAGAAAGATAGCCAAGTCGACCGGCTCTCCCTCGCTTGCCGCTGATGCTGAAGAGTACAAAACAGATTTATATTCCACTCTAGTGATTCTGGGTAGTTTTCTAGGTAGTTTTCTCGGGATACATCTGGACCGAATCGCCTCCGTTATAGTCTCAGTATTTATCTTTAAGGCCGGCGGAGTGCTTTTCATAAATGCGATCAAGGTCTTACTAGATGCTTCGCTCGATTTTGCAACTCTGGACAAGGTCAAAAGTGTTATATTAAAAGAGCCCCGGGTGGATGAGTTAAAGTCACTTACCGGAAGAAATTCCGGTAGATACAAGTTCATTGAGGCAGATGTTACTCTTAGGGTGACAGATCTAGAAAGAGCACACCAAATAAGCCAGAGATTAGAAGAGAAGATAAGAAAAGATATTCCCTACGTAGATCACATCCTCATCCACTATGAGCCTATCAAAAAGGAATTCAGCCATATTGCCATTCCCTGCATAGCCAAAGACAACCAAGTAAGTGAACACTTTGGTGAGGCACCTACTTTTCTTATACTAACGGTAAAGTTTAAGGATAATTCCTTAGTCCGGCAAAATAGTTTGACGAACCCTTATCTATTAGAAGAGAAAGGAAAGGGCATACTGGTAGCTGAGCTTTTAGTGAAAAACGGTGTGGACAGGGTGGTGGTAAGGGAAAAATTCCGTGGCAAAGGACCAGAATATGTCTTTCGGGAGGCTGGCGTGGAGGTTACCGTCACCAAGAAATCTGATTTAAAAAAGGTAATGGCTGAATTGAAAATAAAGGCCGGTCTAGTAGCTGATTAAAGATAAAACCCACCATTTTTCAAGCCTGCAAGAAGAGTCGTTTGGTTTCATTACCGGAGGCTGCCAAGCTCGAGTCCAAAAAACTGGGTGGATCTATCTCTCCTACCTCATATAATCGCATCACTGTGGGTTTTGTGGCAGTAATTTGGAGAAACTCATTACCATCGCTGGAAACTTGGTGGGTCAATCTGGATCGCCGACTGGGTGATGATTGCCTCAAGGCTGTCAACGGAAAATCGCTTTAGTTCGGCCACTTGCTCCGACGATTGAGAACAGCCAACCATTGAGGCTCAAGGATTTTTGGTAGATTCTGTTAAGAGCTCTTGAAAACGGAGTCAAAGAGATCAAAGAATTTGGCTATGCGTTTTTCCGGTGGTGGTGAAGTTAAATAACTAACTACTATGAGAGTAGCCGTTGCCACAATTAAACTGGGCAGGATGGGTAAAGATCCTAATGAAAACCCTTTGGGGAGAACTCCATAAATAAGCAAAACGGCCACTGCCTCGCCGGTGAGGATGGAGCTAATCGCCCCCCATTTAGTGGCTCTTTTCCAGTAAAGGGCAGCAATAGTTGCTGGATAAAGCACTCCTATCCCGGTAAATGCAGAAGCGGTGATAGCGACCAGAGTGGAGACCGGCCTTAAAGCAATAACGAACCCAAATACACATAAAATTATCGTTATTATCCGTCCCATTGTCACCTGGTGCTGGCTAGTGGCCTTTTTATTGATGAAGGGAACGTAAAGATCTCGGGTGAGGATTGAGCTCAGGGCAAGCACCTGAGAGTCTGCCGTGGAAATTAATGCGGCAAGCGATCCAGAGAGGATGATGGCTACCAGCCAGGCTGGAGCAAACTTGACCATTAAGAGAGGAAGAATTTTATCCACCGCCGGTCCCTCCAGGCCCGGGATAACGGTATACCCCATGGCTCCAATCCAGACGGGGAAAAAGAAGACCACTAAACACACCAAGGGGAACAGAATCATCATTCGCTTGATGACGTTTACATTTTTGGGAATATACATCCGCATCCAAAGATGAGGCATCAAAGGATCAGCCACCACCCACAGCAAAAGAAAACCAAACCACACCCCAGGAGAGAAAAACTCTCCCACCCCCGGTCTTGAAAGATGCTCTGGGCTTTCGGCGGCAAGCCTTTCCACCACCGAAGGCAACCCCCCCACGTTTTTAACCACCAGGCCAAAGGCTATAGCCAGACATCCCAGCATCATTATTCCCATGAAGGTATCGGTCCAGGCAACACTTCTCATGCCTCCTAAAATCAAAACAATCATAAAAAGAGTGATAAGACCTGCTCCGGCAACATAAGGAATCACTCCCTGGGATAACTCCTCCAGGACATATCCGGCTCCCATAGCTTGAACGGCCAGATAGGGCAGGACAAAGATCACCATTACCACGGCATAAATTATTTGCAGCTCTTTACCGAACCGATCTTTTATTAACTCTGGAGGTGAGACATATCCGAATTTTTTACCCAGGAGCCATACCCGGTATCCAAACACGTAGAAGTTTATGGAGATGAGAGCCGTTCCCACCCCGATTGGTCCATACCATCCCAGCCCTCGGCTATATCCCCATCCGGCACATCCCAGGAAAGTGAAAGCACTGCAAAGGGTAGCAAAATAGGTAAAGAGAGTAACGAAGCTGCCCATAGTTCTACTTGCGGCAAAATAATCCTCTACAGTTTTTCTGCCAATTCGGTAGCCATAAAGTCCTAGAAAAGCTATTAAGGCCAGGAAAGTTATAAGAATGGCAAGTGAGGTAGTAATCTCGGACACTTTATCCCCTATTTCTCCGGAGGTTTTGGCCAATAAAACCTGGCAAAGGCAGCGGCAATAACAACGTAGGCTATTATAAGCAAGACATCGTAAAGAAACCAACCCGGAAGCCAACCCCCTATCAATGGGCGGTGGCTGCCCCATGACCAGAAATCATGGTACAATATGAATATAATGGCGAAAAGGATATACCAGATGAGAGCTTTCTTGGTATGAGGTAGCCAGAAAGGTAAGCCTTTTTTCTTCATAGATTTGGATGCTTGGCGTCTTTGAGGAAGATTTCCTGATTCGGGTTACATTCGCTGTACCAGTCCCTCAATATCTACATACTGACTCACCAGCTTCTCGGTTTCTTTTACTTTATCCTCATCAGTGGAGCGAATTTTGACTCTTCGCTCATGGATTCTCTTGGTGGTGGTGTAGGTATCGTTTCCCGAGGCCAGTATAGAAAAATTGCAACTTTTCATCAATCTCCGAATCTTTATATGGGGAGCGAATCCCCCAGTAAGAACCATCCCGGCAACTTCAAAATTATCCTCTATTTCCGATTTACTTCCCGCGATAATGGCAAGGATAATGTCATCTCTATCTCCCGGAACAATGACGAGACTGTGAGACTTGATGTGTCCCAGAGCATGATAAGGTTCCATGGCCGCAACCAATATATTGACTACCTTGTTGTCGAGATATTCTTCTCCACAAAGGACCCTACTTTGGCTGGCTTCCTGGATTTGTTCCATGGTGGGATAGGTCAAGGATTGCTGGAAGGGTATTACACCAAACAACTTAATTCCTTTTCTTTCCAGGCCCTTTTGAGTTATGGCTTTTATTTTATCGTATTTAGCAGGGAGAACCTTATTGATAACCACACCCAGCACTTCAACCCCTTCTTGATCAAAAAGAGCTTTATTTATAACAATTTCATCAATGGGTCGGCCAATTCCTCCAATGGATATGAGAAGAACTTTTGATCCCAATAGTTTTGCTACCGAGGCATTAGAAAGGTCAATCACCGCTCCCACTCCGGCATGTCCGGTTCCCTCGATAAGTATTAGTTCCTTTCCTTTACGTATTCTTTCAAAAGCGCCCCGGATCTGCTGAACTAGTTTTTCTTTGTTCCCTCTCTCAATGTACTCTTCAGTAAATCCCTTTTTCACAACGATAGGATTCATGTCTCCCAGATTATCTTTCATTCCACAGACATCCCTCATCAGAGCCACATCTTCGTCTATTTCATACCCCTCTCTCAGGATGTAGTGTTGGCCCACTGGCTTCATAAAGCCTGCCTTAGGAAATTTCTTTCTAAGAGCTTGAAGAAGTCCTAGAGAAAGGGTAGATTTACCATCGTTTTGTCTCGTAGCTGCGATAAATAGTGATTTCATCCCCCACCTTCTCTGTCGAGGGTATTTGGCCTCTCGACTCCACTATCGAGTAATTCAGACTTTTGAACTATCAGACGAAATTCAACAAAGGGATTATATCAGCCTCGATACGCTCTGTCAATTTTTAGCTGGACTGCCATTGTTGATTTCATGGTTTTACAAATTCCTCATTCATGCTATAATAATTAGCTCCAACCACTACTTTGCAAAGAATTCATGAGATTTATACGCGTATTGAGGGGAAGAGTCCCGAGATATTTCTTGACTTTGATTCTTGAGCTGGCTATAATTGGACTATCCTAAAGACTGACCACAAAAAAAGAGGACGATAAAAATAAGAATCAACCTAGAGTACGGTTTTGAATATAGAGGAAGAAAAAATGAGGGCCAAAAGGTGGTTTTCTTTATCTGGTCTTAAAACGCTCATCAAGAAACTGGTGCGAGTCGATGATTCTCCAAAAAGAATAGCCCGAGGAGTGGCCATTGGTGTTTTTTGGGGAATCCTTCCTACCTTTGGATTCGCTATACTCTTTTCCTTACCTACGGCAGTCCTTTTTAGGGCAAACAAATTCTCCGCTATTCTGGGTACTTTCGTTGCCAATCCTTTCACCACACCCTTTATATACGCCTTTGAATATAAAATTGGTCAGCTAGTTTTGAGAGCTACTCCCTTGCCTTTTTCCTGGAGTCTTTTCAGATTAGAAAATCTACTAAACTTAAGTAGATCGCTTTTAGTGGGAAGCTTCCTTTTAGCCACCGGTATGACACTCCTAACTTATTTTTTAACCTTCAGGATTGTCCTTGGGTACAGGAGAAAAAAGTCATTAAAAGCGACATCCAGCAAAATGGCCCCTGGTCTATAAAGGTAACTCTGTCTGTCTTTCTTCCTGCTTTCTTTTCTTGAAATATTGATATAGAAGGTGGGTAGCCACTCTTCCCTTGGGAGTGCGATTGATAAATCCTTCCTGAACCAGATAAGGCTCGTAGACCTCCTCAATAGTTTCAGGCTCCTCATTTACCACCATGGCCAACGTTTTCAGTCCTACCGGCCCTCCATTGAATTTATAGAGGATGGTCTCCAGAATCTTTCGATCCATGCTGTCGAGGCCCTTTCCATCTACCTCCAGCATAGCCAGGGCCTGATTGGCCATTTTTTGGGTTACAATGCCCTCTCCCTTTACCTGGGCATAGTCTCTTACCCGGCGAAGAAGCCGATTAGCAATTCTGGGGGTACCTCGCGATCGACGAGCTATCTCCCGGGCACCCTTTAGCTCAATCTCTATCTTTAAAATTGCCGCAGACCTCAGGACTATCTTATATAGATCTTGTTTTCCGTAAAAGTCCAGCCGGCTCACTACTCCGAATCTATTGCGTAAAGGGGAGGTAAGAAGTCCAGCTCTGGTGGTTGCTCCCACTAAGGTAAAGTGAGGAAGAGATAGTTTAACCGACCTGGTACGGGCCCCTTTTCCTAAAATTATATCTACTTTGAAGTCCTCCATAGCTGAATAGAGCACTTCCTCAACTTGGGGCGGAAGGCGGTGAATTTCATCTATGAAAAGGACATCTCCATCCTGAAGTTCGGTATTGGTAAGGATCTTAGCTAGATCACCGGGACGATCTATAGCTGAACCACTTATAGATTGAATCCCCCCTTCCATCTCGTTGGCAATGATATAAGCCAGGGTGGTTTTTCCCAGACCGGGAGGTCCGTAAAGGAGGGTGTGGTCTAGAGCGTCACCTCGCTGTTTTGCCGCCTGGATGAAAATCCCTAGATTTTCCTTTATTCTACTCTGTCCAACGAACTCCGCCATCTTCTGGGGACGAAGGATAAATTCAAATCCACTTTCTTCTTCCTGCAGAATAGGGATACTGATCCTTTCTTCCATTATCCTCCCTTTAATCTCACCAGGCTGGATTTATAGTGTCTTTTCGAAGGCATCCCCATACTATTTTAATCATTAGTAAAGCGCGAAATCGTTTCTCTCATTCTGATCCCTGACTCTTGTTATATATGCCTTAGAGCTTCCCGGATTAATCCGGCTAAATCTACTCCTTCTTCAGTTGATCTCAGAGCTTCTTTTACCGCCTTTTCGGCTTCTTTTCGGGTATATCCCAGGGAAATCAGCGCGGACAGGGTATCCTTGGTTATAGTTTCTTTGCCCGGCTCCACTATCTCCTCTTCTTCAACTCTTTCTTTCAATTCTAGAATTAACCTTTGGGCAGTTTTACCTCCTATGCCAGGAACATGAGTTAAGGTGGCTAGATCTCCCTTTTTTATAGCCCTCTTGAACTCAGAAGGTGAAATCCTGGAGACAATCCGCAAAGCCGACTTAGGACCTATTTTAGAAATCGAGATGAGGAGGCCGAAGAAGTCTCTCTCCTCCTGGGTAACAAAACCATACAGGGTAAGTCCATTCTCTCGCCAATGTAGATAGGTATTTATCTTTATTTCTTTTCCTTCTGGAGGAAGGAGATCGAAGCTGGATAAGGGTATATTAATTTCGTATCCCACTCCTCCGACCTCCACAATGATAAAGGCAGGAGATTTATACTTGAGGATCCCTTTAAGGTAATGGATCATTGGCTAGCCTATTTATAGACAGTAATACTCACATCCGGACAGACGAGTGCACACAAGCTGCATCCAGTACAGTCTCCTGGATTTTTAAAGACTGCCGGATGGTAGCCTTTGTCATTAAAATTAGAATCAAGCTGGATTAAGTTTTTGGGACAGAACTTGACGCAGAAACCGCATCCCTTGCATCTCTTAGCATCAATTTCGATTTTGGGCACCACTGTTCTTCTCTTCCTGTAAAAGAAACGAGATATTACTGTCGTAAATGAATCTCCATTTTCCACACTATCACATAAATACAGAAAAGTCAAGGCAGAAAAGAGAAAGACAATGAAAAAACAAGACAGACATCTTGACACTTTTAAAAAATTGTTTATAATAAAACTAAGTTCCTTCTATATCTTTTTTGAAAGAATTGAGTTCTATGCCCAGAAGAGCCTTAAGCAAAACCAGGGGTCCACAGAGGAAAGAAGGCACATTATTAACGAGTATTCGCTCAATATATCCTTCTTTGTTCTCCGCAGAAAAAAAGGTAGCTGACTTAATCTTAAAACGGCCTCAAAAGGTTGTACATCTTCCTATAGGAGAAGTTGCTAGAAGAAGCGGCGTGGCAAAATCAACTGTGGTAAGATTTTGTCGCTCTCTTGGGCATAGCGGGTACAGTGAGTTAAAAATTTCTTTAGCCCAGGACTCAGTTCCCGAAGTAAAATACATTCATCAAGATATAAAGCCAAAAGATGAGTCAGCTACAATTACGCAAAAAGTTTTCCATGCTAATATCCAGGGACTAGCCGATTCGTTGAAGATACTGGACCGTAAAGAAGTGAAGAAAGCAGTAGAGGATCTGGCTAATGCCAAAAAGGTTCTATTTTGTGGAGTGGGTACTTCAGCTCCAATAGCCGAAGAAGCTTACCATCGTTTTCTCTATTTAGGTATTCCCTGCGTATTTTCTGGAGACCCCCATCTTCAAATAGGACTGGCTCTGTCTTTAACGAAACAGGACGTTGCAGTGGGGGTCTCGCATAGCGGAAGTACCGAAGATACTCTCAAACCTCTTAGGTTAGCCAAGGAGAATGGTGCTACTGTTATATGCATTACCAACTATATTAACTCTCCTATAGCTCAGCTTGCCGATATTAAGCTAATCACTTCTTTTCGGGAGATTATTTTTCGTATTGCTGCCATGGCTGCTCGGGTAGCCCAACTCACCATCATAGAGGCTTTATATGTAAATGTGGCCATAAAAATGAAAGATAAGGCTGTACGCAACATAGAAAAATTAGAGAAGTTGTTGAGGTGAGGAAAGAAAGTCGAGTTACTTCCTTGTCAAATAAAGCTATGTGTAACGACATAATAACTTGCGCATATTTAAGTTTAATTTCGAATCAATAGAAAATCTCAAAGCAGTTTTAATTCCTTGTTTTACAAAACAGGTATAACCAAAGATGCATTTAGTATTATGCATAAATATTTAAGACGCTTCATATAATAAGGTAGGATGATAGATATGTTTGTAGGCAAAAAGCTGGAGATTAAGGCCGGAAAGGAGGTGAAAAAATAATTTTAGAAAGGAGGGTAACATTTTAGCGGAACGAAGTTGAAGCTCTAAAAGGGTAAAACAAGTTAAAAACTATAAGAACCAAAACAAACATATTAAGGAGGAGGAAAATTATGAAGAAACTACTATTGCTTTCACTCGTGTTAGTTATCTCCGGTTTGATTTTTGCTGGTGGTATGGCAGAAGGAAAGGAAACCGTGGTTTGGTGGCATCATATGCCATTAGATGGAGCTCAGGGTAAGTTGTTTCAGAAGTATATGGAGGAGTTTGAAGCAAAAAATCCGGATATCGATGTGGTAATGGAATCAATCCCGCATGCACAGTATATTACTAAACTCCCCACTGCGATTGCGGCTGGTGAAGCACCTGATCTCTTTGGTCTTTCCTATCGTCAGCTCTATACTTACTATGAAAATGGTGTTCTGACTCCAATGGATAGGATTGCTTTTGATGCAGCGGGTGTGACATCTCTGGAAGAACTGAAAAAGCAATGGGCGCCGGGAGCACTTGAAGTTTATCAGGTGGGTGACAACTATTATGGTTTGCCTTTTCAGTTCAATATTTACGCTTACGTAATTAATACAAAACACTTCAAGGAAGCCGGGTTAGATCCAGATAAAGATTATCCGAAAACCTGGGATGAGGTGTATGAAGTTGCCCAAAAATTGGTTATAAAAAAGGATGGTCGAATTGTACGGCAGGCGATATCTTTCCCGTTTGTTCATTCGGCCGCCTGGTATATGCTTGAACTTGAGCCGATTATGCGGGAGCAAGAAGGCTCTATCCTCAATGAAGATCAGACTGAAAGTCTGGTAAACAGCGAAGCTGGAATTAAAGCGATGGAAGAGATTAAGAGGAGATTTGATTTAGGGGTTGCTGACAAAGATATTGCGGCTGTTTTAGATTACTATAACGAGGGGTTTCCAAAAGGCGAGTTTTCAATGATAATCGGTGGGAACTGGGGTCCTCCTCGCTGGTATATAAACTTCCCAGACATTACTGAAGAAGGAGATTTTAAAGCTATCCCTTATCCAACCTATCCCGGGAAATCGACCGCAATCAGCACGACAAGCTGGGCATGGGTGGTCTTCTCTCGGAGTGAGCACAAAGAAGCTGCCTGGAAACTGACGAATTACATTACTTCTATGCCCTCAAGAAACATCATAGAAACTGGTGACATTATCCCAAGAGCCGGGTGGTCAGAGACAGAAGGCGCTAAAACCATCCCACAAGCTAAGTTCTGGGAAGAGATGCTCCAGTACTCGGTTCCTCTGGCGAACTTCAAAAAATATCCTGAGGTCTCAGAACCCCTGAAACGGGCAATGCAGGATATTCTGCTGTCAGGAAAGGATATCAAAACAACGCTTGATGCCGTGAAAAAAGAAATTGATATGGCATTGGAAGACTAATCGGGTTTCCGAAACTCAGGGCAGGTTTTTCCTGCCCTGAGTTATTTAATGTGGTATCGGTATCATTTAAAGGATCAAACAAAATCCTTGAATTGTGAATTAAAAGGAAGGTAGGAGGCCAAGCATGGCAGCTAGGCCTGTTCCATATTTTATTAGAAAACGCCGATTGACGGGTTTTCTATTTTTTTTGCCGGCATTGATTTTCATTATAATCTTTTTATTAGGACCGATCATTGTTGCAATAGGAATTAGTTTAACTAAGTACTCCATTTTATCCGCACCAAAATTCGTCGGTTTCAAAAATTATATCAGAATTTTCAACATGCCAACTTTTTGGAAATCATTAAGTATAACAGGGATCTATATTGTATCTCGTTTGTTCTTTATTTTTTTAATTGCCTTTTTTATGGCTACTATCATTAACAAGAGAATTCCTCTTGCTGGATTTTTTCAGTCAGCTTATTTCATGCCCTATGTTTTCCCTTTAGCAGTCACAGCAATCGTCTGGAAGATCTTTTACAGACCTTTTGGTTTTATTGAGAGCTTGACCAATTTATTTGGTATAGAAGTAATTGGCTGGCTTTCCTCAGAAAGAACAGCACTGATTGCCGTCACCATTACCACAGTCTGGTCTGCGGTGGGCTATTATTCAGTTATTATTCTTGCTGGTTTGCAAACCATTCCAAAGGCAGCGCTTGAGTCGAGTGCTATAGATGGTGCTAATAGATTTCAGACTTTCTTTTATATCATTCTTCCTCTGTTAAAGCCGACTCTTTTCTATTTTATCGTGGTTGGAACCATCAATTCAATCCGAGGCTTTTCTCCTTTCTTAGTTATGACTCAGGGAGGACCAGGAGATGCGACCCGGGTGATCGGATATATGATTTATGAATACGGTTTTGTTTATCTGAAAATGGGGATCGGGTCTGCGATGTCTGTTATTCTTTTAATTATTATCCTCATTTTCACATTGATTCAGAGAAAATTCTTTAGATATGAGGGGGGTTAAGATGCTTAAAAAAATTAGGAAGTCCAAAAAGACGGAAAAAGTAATTGAGGGAATGCTTTTTATTGTTGCTGCAATTATCGCTCTTATGTTTTTATTTCCAATGGTTTATACAGTGATCTCTTCCTTAAAACCATTGGAGGATATCACAAGTGTTCCTATGCGGTGGATACCAAGAGAGATTCGTCTGCGGAATTTTATCGAGCCCTTTATAGAGAAGAATTTTGGAATCTATTTTTTTAACAGTGCCCTTGTAACTACAACAGTTACCTTTTTATCCCTATTTTTTTGCTCTCTCGCTGGATATAGTCTAACAAAATTCGACTATAAAGGAAAAAATTTTTTCTTCATTCTGGTTCTGATGACTATGATGGTTCCCATTGAGATAACCATTGTTCCCTTAGCTATCATTGTCAGGAAATTGGGCTGGATGAATAGTTATCCTGGATTAATTGTTCCTGTAGCGATTACACCATTTGGTATCTTCTGGATGCGGCAGTTTATGATTACTATCCCTAAAGATTATGCTGAAGCAGGAAGGATAGATGGCTTAAGTGAGTTTGGGATATTTATGAAGTTGATTCTTCCTCTCTGCAAGCCCGCTCTGGGAGCTCTGGCAATTTTTACTTTTATGGGGAATTGGAATAGCCTGATCTGGCCGTTGATTGTTGCGTCTAAGGACCAATATAGGACCATTACTGTCGGTCTGGTTGCCTTTGAAGGAGAGTTTTTCACTCCCTATAATCATCTTTTTGCCATGTCAGTGGTTGCCGTCCTCCCGACCTTGGTGATCTTTTTAATTTTACGAACCAAACTCATCAAAGGTCTGGCTATGGTTGGTATTAAAGGGTAAGTACAAGATTGATCGCACGTTTCTGCCCCCGCATGGCAATCGCCTGATCTGGCTTATCAATTACCTTGCTAAGCTCTTCATGGTTGCCTCTGCAGGCATAAGTTCGGAAAAACACTCGATTCTTTTTTGCCCCATAGATAACTTGATGAGCGGGACAGTTTCTGCATCGTCTTCGTAACTTTTTGCCCCGAGGAGAGACGAAAAGATTCTGCTCTTTCCATATTGCCGATCTTGGTGCTTTTCATCTTCTTAAGGGGGAGATTCATCGAAGGGGTGACTCTCGCTGGTTTGAAATAACTGAACAATTCAAAAATTATAGATTGTTGATATAAAATTCGATGCAACGTTAGCTAAATTGCCAGGGAGAGGAAGCCAATTTGCCAATGGAATCCATGATGAGGATATCTCGTGTCGGTATCTCCACCTGGGTATACTTTTGGAGACCGCTAACAGAAGTATTAAAGGACATTGTAGAAGCCACCTATCCTTACGTGGAGATATGGGCTGATAAAACGCATTTAGACCCCAGAATTTCTCCTGATCTTTCAGCGGTGAAAGATTTGTTGAATAGCCTTCATCTTAAGGTACACTCATTGCATGCTCCCTTTTCAGGTGTCAATATTGCTTCGCTAGATGAGGAGGAAAGAAAAAATTCTCTAGAGCATATAAAAAAATCAATGGAATCCTGCTCAGAAATAGAAGGAGAGATAGTAATTATCCATCCCTTTTCCACTGAAACATCTGGCGATGATCAAAGCTACCTCAGAGCAAAAAATAAAACGGAAGATTCTCTTTGTACATTAGCAACTTTCGCAGAAAAATTAGGAATAAAGCTCGCCGTTGAGAACATGACTGGGAAAAGACGCGTTGGGTCTGATATATCAGAGTTAATTGAATTAGTTACAAAAATAAATAACCCTTGCCTAGGCTTGTGTTTGGACACTGGACATAGTTTTGTGGGAAAAGAAGATGTCGATCTTTCAAAGAATGTTTTGGAGTGCGGAAGGAATTTATTTGCCCTCCACATTCAAGATACAGACGGAAAAAAGGATCGACATTGGCTACCCGGCCAAGGCATCATCAACTGGGCACAGTTTATGAAAGATCTTGTCTCCATTGACTACCAGGGAGTTCTAACCTTAGAGATTTCTGGCAGTCCGGAATTTGCAGAGAGAAATGTCGATCATATACTCCCGAAGGCTATGGAATCAATCAAAAATGTCTTGAAGTTACGAGAGAGCATAGGGAGAAGGAGAAGCTGATCATAAATTCGAAACAAAGAGTTCTTGCGGCTATAGCTCATCAGCAGCCAGATAAGGTACCCGTTGACTATTGGGCAGTTCCTGAGGTTGACAAGATTCTATTAGGGAAATTCCAGTTAGGAAATAGAGAAGAGCTTTTAAATAAGCTCCAGGTGGATTTTCGTTACGTTAAGCCAGTCTATGCCGGCTCAGGTTTTAAAGAAGAATCTGATGAAAGTCTGCATAGAGAGCTTTCCGATGGAACTTTTGTCGACATCTGGGGAGTGAAGCGAAAAAAGGTCAACTGGGGCAGAGGAAGTTACCTGGAGATGATTGAATCACCCCTAAGAGATGCAAGTAGCGTGAAGGAAATCGAAAATAATACCTGGCCCCGTGTGGAAGACTTTGATTATCAATCAATCTCCCGACAATGTTGTAAGTATAAAGATCTAGCCATTATCTTAACCGGAGACAGATTAACTACTCGGGCAAGTGTATTTAAGTTAGCCATGTATCTTAGAGGGATGGATAAATTCCTCATGGATCTAGTATTAAATCCAAAGTTAGTAGAGGCTTTGGTAGGGAAATTATTGGAGTTTCACCTTGAACATAACCGGCGAATCTTCGAAGCCGCGGCTAAAGAAATAGACATATTCATGTTAGGAGACGATTTTGGCAGCGAAAATGGGTTGCTTATTAGTCTCCCCATGTTCCGCAGATTCTTTAAGCCGGCCTTGCGATGCCTGATTGACTCAGCTAAAAAATTTAATTTGAAGACCATGCTCCACTCGTGTGGCGCAGTAAGGGAGATAATTCCAGATCTTATCGGAATGGGCCTTGATATATTAAACCCTATTCAAATCCGGGCTAAAGGTATGGACCCTGAAGACCTTAAAAGGGAGTTTGGGAGGGATATATGTTTTCATGGTTCCATAGATGTACAAAAAGAGCTGCCTTTCCGAACTCCGGAGGAGATAAGAAAAATCGTTAGATCACGAATCAAAATTCTGGGAAAGAATGGGGGGTTTATCTTAGCTCCCTCTCATAATTTGCAGCTAGACATCCCGATTGACAATATAGTTGCCATGTATGAAGCAGAACGGGAATATACCAAGCTAGAGCCTAAAACTTAAGGCCAATTTTTAAAAAATAACCGATTCTCACCCACCAAATCTCAATCACCTTTTTACTGCCCATATTGCCCTTACTCCAATTAATTGGATTATAGCTACCAGGACAAAAAGCAATTTCCAGTTCCCTCCGGTAAGAGTCAATATTGCTCCCAGTACAACTGCTTGTAGAGCAGCAAACATGTAGGCTACCCATTCCATGATCCCGGCTGCTGTTCCGGTCTGATTTTTCCCGGCAAGATCGGCACATAATGCCCAAATGGGACCTTCGCCTCCAAAAATAGATAGTCCCACCAAAAATAGAAAAATGCCGCCAAGGACTAAATTGGCCGGAGGAATAAAACCCATCATCACGGTACATGCGGCTGCCGTCATCAAAAGACTGCTCGCCATTTGGTATCGCTTAGCCCCGAAAAATTTATCGCTAATCCATCCTGATAGTACAGGTCCGATGCCCATCCCCAAGGGCAGAGCTAAAGATAGAGCAGCCACTTTCATAATGGAAAATCCTAAAGCTTCAGAGTAATAAAGAGGTATCCAGGTAAGAAAAAAATAGCGGGTCAGGTGAGCTGTGCCCACCGCCAAACAAGCCAGATCAAACTTCCGGTTCTTTAAAACATTGAAATATGGCTTAATTCCTGTTATTTTCTCTAGTTCTTCCTTCTTTTCTTCCCCATAATCCTCCAGACCTACCTCATGGGGGTAGTTTCTTACCGTAAAGAAATAAACCATGGACATCACGCCGAGAAATAAAGGAGGAATTCGAAAAATTCCGCGCCAGCCCCAGTGAACTCCTACCCAACCTCCAAGCAGCCAAATCATTACCGTTGCCCAGCCACAGGAGGATAAAAGAACTCCCATGGCAAATCCTCTTTGTCTGCTAGGCCACCAATTGGCGACTAATCTGGTGCCAGGGGACCAGCCCATGGCTTGAACAAAACCATTAATTGCCCAGGGGAAGGCCAAGCCCCCCACCGTTCTGGCAAAGCTACAAAGCCAGTTAACCCCAAGACTCAATAGGCCGCCTGTGGTTACCAGTAACCTTCCCCCAATTTTATCGCTCAGCCGACCCCACAGAAGGTGGCTAAAACCATAGGTCCAGAAGAGGCAGGCTGAAATAAATCCCAATTGGGCCTCGGTCCAGCCGAACTCTTTTTTCAGCAAAGGAATAGCAAGGGCAATATTCTGACGACCGGCATAGTAAAAAAAGTAGAGCAACCCAAAGCCCAGTAAGACCCGCCATTGCCATCTCCTGAATTTATTTTTGTAACTTCTATTTTTCATCTTTTCCTTTGGGGTAGGTGAAAAAGTGCTCAGGAGGTAGTCTAGGAGTTAATTGAATAGGGATTGAAATCTAATGGCTTTAGGAGATTCCTGGCCAATTTTGCACTTTGGTCCAAATAAAATAGATGAGTGGGACAGCTACAGTCGCGGGAGCCAAATTTCTTAGCCACCAGGGGTGGGTTGGGTCTTTCAAGGATCTTTCTTGCGGTAAGACATTCAATTCGCCTATCCTCGGCGATCCATACTTCCTTTATCCTGGCTTCCCACTGACTCAGTAGATAGTCTATGTGCCAGAATTTTTTCTTTCTCTTCCTAAGATGTCTTGCAATTCTTGTCCCAAGACTATTCTGGCCAGATCCCACATATAGATAGTATCCTTTCTTAAAATTTATCTTTCCTAGTTTACCCACAGAAATTCTTTTATCACTGATAAGTTCCATAATTATAGCATAGGTGCCCCTCATCTGCTTACCCCAATCTACCTATGAGGATATTTTTGATGGTCAACAAGGCGGTGGCACTTGTCCAAAAGGTTGGGCACGAGCTTGTCGCTACTGCTGATGCTCTAGGGTTACCCCACCGCGTGGCTGCTACTTTATGAAGCCCATCAGCTACAAAGCTCCCCTATTAATCTCAGGTAATCCTTGAAATGGCGGGTGATGAGAAACTTGTCCCTAACCGCTTCCCTACCAGCCTGTCCCATTTCTCGAGCACGGGAGCTATTTTGTAATAGATACTCAACCTTATCTGCTGCCTCCTCAATTGAGTTAACTAAAAATCCATTTTCACCGTGCTTTATCTGCATTCTTATCCCTCCAACGTTACCTGCCACGACAGGACGAGCTTTCCACAGAGCTTCGGTAACTGTCAATCCAAATCCTTCTTTTAATGATTTTTGAATTACAATGTCAGCACCTCTTTGCAGGGCATTTATCTCAAAAAAGCTTTCGGGGGCGAGGTTCAAAATATGAATATCCGGATCGCCTCCGGCTTCCTCCTTTACCTGCTTAAGAACCTGGGAACCTTCCGGGTCATCCTTTGCTTCCCCTCCTGCCAAAATCAATCGACAATCGAACCTTTTTTTAACCCCTCGATATACCTTTATTACCCCTATAGGGTCCTTAAAATAATCAAAACGGGAGACCTGAAGCAATATGGGTTTATCCTGGGGGATTTTTAATTTTCTGAATACCCTTTTTATCTGGTCAGTTGAAAGCTCCTTATTTTTCTCACTTAAAGGGTCTATGGAAGGAGGAATTATATAATAAGCTAAAGGTAAAGGTTGAATAAAATCCTCGATGGAAAATATAGCAGCATCGTATCTTGCAATATAAGAGTATAGAAAATCCCACACCTTTTTATCTGGATGGGAAAGATCTATATGACACCTCCAGATCCATTTGTTATCTTCTTCAACCTTAATCAGGGCTGCAGGTTGTGGATCGTGAATCACCACCACATCTGAAGTAAGGTCAATCCTTTTAATATTTTCTTCACTTACTCTCCGGTACTCATTCAGCATATCCTGGGTTATATTCTGTTTTTCTCGGAAAGAGCGCCCCTGCAGCAAATTATGAAAAAACTTAGTCGTCCAAAAGAACTTTTCTGTTCCCTGGATTACCTCCCAGCGGCAAGGAATACCTACGAGGTTGAATAAAGGCACCAAACTTCGCAAAATCTCTACCACTCCTCCACCCTTATGGGTTGAGTTGATATGCGTGACCGAGACACCCTTAATTTTATCCGCAAGTACCAGTATTTCTTCAATTTCACCGGACCCCACAATCTTTTCATATGCCGACAGATGAGAAACTACCATATCTTTATCCTTACTCTTTAATTGAGCCTGCTAAAATTCCTCGTACAAAATAACGCTGCAACCCAAAAAAGACGGCAAGCGAGGGAACAATGGAGATAAATACCGCTGCGGTGAGGAGTTCCCAATCCTGGCCGTAGGAGCCAACCAAACTGCTTATCTGAACAGTAATGGGTGCCACATCGGGTGTTCCTCCCAGGTAGATAAGGGCGACCAGAAGGTCATTCCATACCCACAAGAATTGAAAGATGGTAAGGGAGGCAATAATAGGCACAGAAAGCGGCAGTACAATATACAAAAAAATATAAAATGGGGGTGCCCCATCGATAGAAGCAGAATCAAAAAGCTCTTTGGGTAGTCCTGAGATGAAATTGTAGAGCATATATATTGCCAGAGGAAGCCCGTAGCCGCTATGCGCTAACCAGATCCCCGGGAAGGTGCCGGCAAGACCTGATTTATTAAAAATCTGCAAAATTGGAATAAAGGTCATCTGGAGAGGAACCATCAAAAGTGCTATTATAATCATAAAAACAAAGGTACGGGCAAAAAATCTCATCCAGGCAAGAGCATAAGCTGCAAATAACGCTATGCCCAGAGGTATTAGCGTAGCGGGAAGGGTGATGAGGAAGCTGTTTAAAAAGGCTCTTCCTATACCCAAGCGGCTCAGAACCACCTCATAATTTCTTAAGGTAAGACGAACCGAGCTAAATATACTTTCAAATACTGTCCACCAGCCGCTATTTGCTACATCCTGAGCCGGCCTAAAGGAGGTAACCAGTACCCCAATGGTGGGAATCAACCACAAGAGAGCAATGAAGATAATTACCGTGTGCAAAAGTCCTCGAGATAGGCTTCTGCTCATCTTTTCTGTCACCTTCTCTCCTCTCTTCTAAACCGACGCAGGTTAAGGAGCATCACGGGAAGGACAAGCAACAGCAAAACTACAGCAATGGCGCTTGATCTACCAAAGTTTCTAAACAGAAACATTTCTTTATACATACGGTTGGCAATGACTTCGGTGCCGAAGTTACCGTTGGTCATAACATAAACAATATCAAATATCTTGAGCACAAAGACTACCATGGTCGTAGCCAGTACGATGACGGTGGGCACAAGTAAGGGGAGAATAACTTTCCAGAAGACCCCCCATTCTCCAGCTCCATCAATCCGAGCTGCTTCTAAAAACTGTTTAGGAATACTTTTATATGAGGCTGAGAGTACCACCATACAAAATCCTGTCCATACCCAGACCCCAACTGCTACAAGACAGAGATTATTAATCCAGGGTTTTTCAATCAGCCAGGCTACCGGAGGCAGGTGAAATGTATCAAGGAGAGCATTGAGAATACCAATCTGAGGAGTCCCTCCAGGTTTAAAAGCATAAACAAACTTCCAGATAACGCTAGCACTTACAAAAGAGATAGCCATAGGCATGAAGATGATGGATTTAACAATAACCTCATATTTTACCCGGTCAAAAAGTACCGCCAGAATGAGTCCCAGAAATACCGTCACGGTGGTGAAGACTGCCACCCAGAGAACATTGTTGCGGAATGCTGTTAGCATGACCCGGTTGGTGAAAACATAGATATAGTTACCTGCTCCCACAAAGACTTGGGAACGTTTGCCAAAAAAGGAAAGATACAAGGTATGAAAGGAAGGGTAAACGAGAAAAAAACCGAGTATAGCCAAGGCTGGAATCAGGTAAAACCAGGGAGTTAACCTCTTGGTATACATTTTTATCTCTTTTTGGAGGGAAAGGAATGTGCGACCACTTGTACGTAGCCGCACATTCGGCTTTAGACCTATTCCTTATAAGCGTCAACCGCTGTTTCTTCAATTCTTTCCAGGACAGAATCCAGATCTTCACCACCTACGTAGTCCAGTATACCGCTCCAGAAAGAACCAGACCCTACCGCAGCAGGCATTAGATCAGACCCATCAAAGCGAAATGTTTCAGCACTGGCTAATACCTCGGCAGCCTTACGAGTGAGATCATCAGGATAGGCATTGGGATTCACCCTTCTGTTAGCTGAGAGCTTCCCCAGCTCGGCTACCCAGATCTCCTGAGCACCAGCAGTTGCCAGATAGCGCATGAGAGCTTGTGCTTCTGGAGTGTCCTTGAACACCGCAAACATATCAGCAGCCCCCAAAGCAGGGGTTCCGTAGTCTAGATCAATGGACGGGAAGGGGAAGAAGCTAAAGTCTACCCCTGGTTGAAGGTCAGGATTGTACTTCAGAATGAAGCTCTTGATAAAGGTGGCCTGTTTGTGCATATATGCACGAGGGGGAGTGGTAAACAGCGCATTGGGAGCCTCACCAAAGCTAGTGGTGAGTGCGGCTGCCGCCCCCCCATATACATATTTCTCATTTCGGGCAATCTGACCAAAAAGCTCCCAGGCACGCTTCACCATTGGATCTGTCCAGGATATTCCGTGATTGACCCACTTATCGTAAACCTCAGGTGAGGCGACTCGCAGCATAATGTCCTCGATCCAGTCAGTTCCGGGCCAGCCGCTGGCAGCCCCGGATTCAAGTCCAATAGACCAGGGAGCTTTTCCCTGAGCAGCGATTTTATCGGAAAGAGCTATCAGTTCCTCCCAGGTTTGGGGTATCTGGTAACCTGCATCCGCAAATGCCTTGGGACTATACCAGACCAGACTCTTGAGATCTGCGGAGATGAAAATGGCATATACAGTTTTCCGGTAGCTTCCCAGATCAATCCAGGTTTCGGCATATTCGTCCTGTAATTTGCTCATATCCATAAACTGGCTAAGATCAACCAGTGCCCTTATTTTGGCAAATTCCTGCATCTGACCAGGATTGGGCAAGGCAGAAATATCGGGAGGATTACCGGCTGCCACTCGGGTAGTAAGGACTGTCGGAAGATCGCGCGTACCGGTAAATTCCACTCTAATTCCGGTTTTTGCTTCAAAAGGTTCCAGCATCTTCATAAAAGCATCTCTTTCACCACCTCCCCATATACCGAGCATGGTCACAGTCTTTTCAGCAAAACCTGTGGTAGAGACTCCTCCTAGCAACAATCCCAAAATTAAGAGAAATATAATCTTTTTACCCATTCTCTTCCTCCTTCGGTTCAACTTTGTACTTTAAAACTCAACTGGTCCCTTTATTTCCTCACCTCCTCTGAACCTTTACTTTTTTCTTGCCTTTCTCTATCAGAGCTTCGGTAACAGAACGTGTACGCGATTAAAAACTTTCTTTAAAACTAATAGGTAAAATTTTCTAAGAAAGCAATTGTAATTTACCGTGATTTAGAACCCTGTCAACTAATTGGACAATCAAGACACTCTCTTCTTTTGTCTCGCTCATCCTAAAGATCCGACTGCCTCTCCCCTTACCCCTTTTCTCATCCTCTCGCTCTCTTTAGTTAATCTTTCCAAATTTTCATTGGTTAGGATCTCTACCCGAGGATAAGGACTTATGTGAGTTAACTTTTCCTTTAGACTTTGAGGCCAATTTTTTGCCAGCTTGAGGACCCCTTCTTTTCCTTCCACAGAGAAAACCTCTCCCAGAATTTCCAGAGGAAGAGTGTGAGGCGAGATGCAAGCAATCTGGGCTGCCTTGAGCGCATAACTGTTGCCATTGAAGGAAATACTAACCCCTCCTCCTTCGCTTACCAACCTCAATGCCTCTACGTCGGTGATGCTGTCTCCTACATACATTACCTGCGAAATTTCCCGGCCTTTTAACGAATCAACCACAGCCTTAGCTTTTTCCATTCCCCCTATGGGCCTTGTCTCTTTTATTATCTTGCCGCATTCCAGAGAAGGAATTTCCTCCTGGAAGACTTCCTCCAGCCGTGATATGGTCCTTCTGGTTGATGGTAAAAGATCCTCTTTTTCCCTTACTCCTGAAAGATCAATAAAAGGCAGTTTAAGTATTTCCTGAAGAAGAGCTTTCAGCCTTCTTATCTCCTCGAAAGAGATCTGGTACCTATCAAGATCGAGGAAAGTAGAATAGGTATTCTTGACGGGAAAACCTACAAAGTCACAAAGTGCTTCTATATAAGGCTGATAGCTGGTGCTGATGATAAAGGTGGGCATCTTTTGGTTCAGGTGAGAAAGAGTCTCTTTAGCTCCAGGGATTAAGAGAAGATGACTGGCAGAATACTCTTTTATCCCTTGATTGGTGGCTCCATAAGCTTTTAAAAAGGGCAAAATGAGGCTCAAAGTGGTGCCGGCTTTGTATCCTTTTCTTTTGATAACATCGGCCAGAAAATCATCGTACTTACTTATTAAGGAGAAAAACCTTCCTCCTTGAGGGATAAAATATTCTGAAAGCTCCAGGGCATTATCGTTCCTGGTTAAGGGACCTTCACAATCAATGCATATCTGTCTCACAGTTAATCTCCTCATTCAGGCAATAGCCCTCAATTATCTTGCCTCCCCTCATTAGTTTCTTTCCTCTTAGCTCGATTTTTTTATTAGACAGAGCTTTTAAGGTATGAACTATCAAAGGAAGCTCTCGCCTCACCCCTTCTTTTCTTATTTCCTTAAACAAGGGCTCGTTTTCTCCTTCTTCTCTTTTTATCGTTTCCAGAGGTTTTCTCTTAAGCTTTTCTTCTAATTTTTCCCATAAGAAATCAAATTTTCCACCCTTTATGGGGAAAGTGCAATAAGTCAAAGGGGGACCGGCATCGAGCTCAGGAGTAACCAGATGCATCATTACTCCCGTTTGCCGCTCATTTTTTTCAATTAATTTCCAGATTACCTCCTGCCAGGTTCCCCGGGGACCTCCGGGGGCAGCCGGATGAAGATTTATCATAGGATATTTTCGACAAAGTTTTTCTCCTACGATCAGCATGTAACCTGCCAGAACGATAAGATCAATCTCAAATTTATCTATTCTTTTTATCACCTCCTCATCGTAGAGGCTGCGCCAATGGCTAATCAATTTTGGCTTACCCCTTTTTTCCTGGACTAGAGCCTTTCTTCTCATCTCGGGCCGGAAATTCCTCGAGGAAAAAGATACCAAATCGATTCCTAACTTCTCTACCAACTTAAAAAATAAGTCGCTTTCCCTGGCCTCCCCCTTGGCTCTGTTGCTGAAAACAAAACCAATATGTAAGCTGGGCAGCCTGTCCTCTTTGATGCTATCAGAAACTACCCTCAAAAGCTCTCGGGCTGCCTTATCTCTTCCGGTAGAAAACCATCCGATTTTATAATAGCTCATCATATACCTTTATTAGCCGCAAGATACTCAAGGGGGGAAATATCCCCCCTCGACGGCTCGAGCAAGTCGAGCCTGCTCCCCTCTTTTTTCTGATATTTGGTCTGCCGAGGTTTACTTGATAATAATTCAGAGAGATTATTGAAATTCCTATACCTCAAAATTGCCAGGATTATCACCCCAAGTTACCTCTTTTCCGTCATTGCGAGTTTGTCGAAGACAAACGTGGAAATCTTACCTATTTAGCTGGCAAAATTTCTTCTGAAAATGAGTCACCAAGATATAAATTCCCCAGGACTAAAAATAATCACCTACCCTTTTTGGTGAATCCAGACAGGATCTCCTGGCCGGGATAGGTCTTCCTCCCGAATCCTCTTATGCTCTGGGAAGCAGCAAGGGTAGCTAATCTGGCGCATTCAGCCAAAGAAAGTTTTTTTAAAAGTCCGGCGAGAAATCCTGCCGCATAAACATCACCAGCTCCGGTGGTATCCACTATCTTTCCTTCTTGGGGAAAGATCTCTAGTTCTTCTTCCTGACAGAGAATATAGGAGCCCTTTTCTCCTAGCTTGCAAGCAACGATTTCTATTCCTAGCTTGAGTAGCTCCTTGCATCCTTCTTTATAGTCGTGGTGAGTTAAGATCTCAACTTCTCTCCCGGTGGAAAAGAGGATAAAGGTACGCTCCAGAATAGGAATGAGCTCTTTCATTCCCTTACTGGCGTGGGGTTCGCCAGGATCAAAGCTTATCTTAGCCCTGGTTTTCCTGGCAATTGTCTTTTGTGCCTTAAAAGGCACATCACCCAGGAAGGAACTCATATGCAAAAACTCGGCTTCATTTACATACTCGGGGTCAAGGTCAGAGTCGGAAAAGGTGTCGTTTGTATGGGGAAGGATAATGATACTTCTATCCTTTCTCTTACCCAACAGGACAACACATAATCCACTTCTTCCCTCCCGTTTGATCTTTTCAGTATTTACCCCCACCTTCATCAGTCCTTCCAGCAAGAAGTCTCCTTCCCCATCTTTTCCCACTTTACCCAGATAACCACAGGAAAATCCCATTTTAGCCAGGGCATAGATGGTATTGGCTGCTGAGCCTCCTCCATTTTTTATCCTCAGTTTAGCCTTACTTTTTAATGAATTTAAAAGATCCTCAAACTCGTGGTAGCTACCAACTCTTTCTCTTCCTGCCTCCAATCCTAAAAGGAGGGGGTCAACCTGGTAAATCAAATCCACATTTAAGGCTCCCAGACCTACCACATCCATTTAATACTCCTGCGTGAGCAATAGCTTTCCCATGATAGCATCTAGCCATGGGACGGTCAAGCATCGGTCTTCTAGCCTTGAAATTGACATTTTCTGGTGGCTGTAGTAGGATAGCTTAGCCTTACTAAAGCATTCAGCTTTAAGCAATCAGCAAGTAAATACTCAGTGAACCCCGTCATCGCCAGCGAAGCAACCTCGGTAGTCGCCGGTAGCGCAGGCTGAAGCCTGCGCAAAATCTTATCCTGCGTTTATGCGCACCCTAAAGGGTGCGGCTACTCGCAGTCAACAACATAGAACGTCCTTCACTGAATATTTACATTGAGGATGAGGTTATGGGAAAGATCAAATTTGGTACCGATGGCTGGAGGGGGGTAATTGCTGATGATTTCACCTTTGACAATGTAGCTAAAGTTGCCCAGGCCATTGCTGATTACTACCAAACCCGACCGGAGAGGAAAAAAGGGTTGGCCATAGGATATGACACCCGCTTTTTGTCCCGGGAATTTGCTGAGGAAGTAGCCCAGGTCCTCGCCGGTAACGGTCTTTCGGTAATGCTTTCTCCAGAAGATATTCCCACCCAGTGTGTTTCCTTCGCCATAACCCATAAGAATCTAGCAGGAGGGGTAATGATCACCGCCTCTCATAATCCTCCTAAGTTTAACGGGGTTAAAATCAGGGGATCCTTTGGAGGCTCGGCCCCTCCCGAGACCACCAACGCTATCGAATCCTTTCTTGATAAACACCAGGTGAAAAAGATTTCCCTAAGAGAAGCTGAAAAAAAAGGACTTTTAAAAAAAGAGGATCTGGTGTCCAGTTATCTCCAGAAGGTTGAATCCTTTTTGGACATGGATCTAATAAAGAAGGCGCATCTTAAAATCATCCACGATCCTATGTACGGTACCGGAGACAGTTTTGTGGAAAAAATCCTTGCTTCATCAAAATGTGAGGTAATCACCATTCACCACAAATACAATCCCGGGTTTGGTGGGATAAATCCTGAACCTATTGAGGAGAACCTGGAGGATCTGAAAAGGACGGTGATAAAGGAGGGGGCAGATTTAGGAGTAGCCACTGATGGGGATGCAGATAGATTAGGAATAGTGGATAATGAGGGAAGATATCTTACCCCTCACCAGGTTTTCTCCCTTCTTCTTTTATACCTGGTAGAGGAAAAAAATCTCCGAGGGGGGGTAGTAAAAACTGTCTCTTTAGGTTATCAGCCAGAAAGAATAGCCAGAGAGTTTAATCTATCTTTAGATGAAGTACCGGTAGGCTTTAAATATGTCTGTGATAAGATGCAGGAAAAGGATATTCTTTTCGGGGGTGAGGAAAGTGGAGGATACGGCTTTCGGGGCTATCTCATGGAGCGAGACGGCATTCTTTCGGGTCTTCTTTTTGTGGAGATGATTACCAGAATAAGCTCACTCCTTTCTGCAATTCTAAAACAAATGGAGGATAGATTTGGTGCCTCTTTCTTCAAAAGGATAGATTTTGCCGAGGCAAAAGTGAATAAACCAGAGATGATAAAAAAACTTTCTTCCCCACCCTATTCGACTTTAGGTGGAATACCCATCAGACGGACTAAAACCATCGATGGGGTCAAATTCTTCATGGAAGATGATAGCTGGCTTCTTATTCGACCCTCAGGGACCGAACCCAAAGTGAGGGTTTATGCTGAGGCCTCCAGCCAAAGCCAATTAGATAGAATCATAGAAGAAGGAGTAAAGATGGCTCGGGAGGCAATTTAAAATGTATGAAGAACTCATAATAGCTGGATTCGGAGGGCAGGGAATAATCTTTGCCGGAAAACTCCTCGCCCACGCCGGATTAAAGGAGGGTAAAGAAGTGGTCTACTTTCCCTCCTATGGAGCAGAGATGCGGGGAGGAACAGCCAATTGTACAGTGATAGTTTCAGATTCGCTTATCGCTTCCCCGGTGGTGGCTAATCCTCAAAATGCACTTATGATGAGTCATCCTTCCTATCTTAAGTTTCTTCCTCGCATTAAAGCAAAAGGAAGGGCTCTCATCAATAGTTCTCTCGTTAAGGAGGAGCTTTTTCGTGAGGACATAGAAATAATCAAGATTCCGGCCAACGAAATAGCCGAGAGAATAGGTAGCTCTCGCATTGCTAACATGGTTGCTCTGGGAGCCTGGGTCAAAAAAACAGAGGTAGTTGAGGTAAAAAGTCTAATTCACTCCTTTAAACAAGTGATTTCAGCCGATAAGTTGGATCTTCTCTCCTTGAATGAGAAGGCCTTAAGAGAAGGCGAGCAATTTGTCTCGTAATTCAATTGAGCCCTTTATTGACTATTTGAGCATAGAAAGGGGTCTTTCTCCTAATACTTTACAGGCTTATAGAAGAGATCTTTGTCAGTTCAGAGATTGGTTAAAAAAAGAGTTTCTCCAGGTGGACTCAGCCCTGATCGGAAATTACTTGGCCACTTTAAGAGAAAAAGGGAATAAGTCTCGCACTCTAAATCGAAAACTTTCCGTGGTGAGGATGTTTTATAAGTTCCTTTACACAGAGGGAAAGATCGATCATAATCCAGTAGAGGGAGTTAGCTCTCCTCGGTTGGGAAGAAAGATTCCTTCTTTCCTTTCCGAGAAAGAAGTCGAGGCCCTTTTGGAGGCTCCATCTGTCGATGAACCATATGGATCCAGGGATAGGGCCATCCTGGAGGTTGTATATGGAGCTGGCCTTCGTATATCGGAGTTAGTTAATCTTAACCTCACCGATTTAAATCTTAAAGGGGGATGGGTAAAAGTCTTAGGTAAAGGCTCCAAGGAACGTATTGTCCCTCTGGGAAGAGAGGCTTGCCGATGGGTGAGGATCTATTTGAGAAAAAGAAGGATAGAAACCACCGATAAGCTGTCCTTGTTTTGTAACCGTTATGGAAAGCGCCTTTCACGACAGGCCTGCTGGAAGATTACCAAAAAGTACAGTCAAAAATCTGGTATAACTAAAAAGATCTCGCCTCATACTCTTCGCCACTCTTTTGCCACTCATCTTCTCTCCCGGGATGCTGATCTTCGTTTCGTACAGGAACTTCTAGGACATACCAACATTTCTACCACTCAGATCTACACTCACATAACCCAGGAACGCTTGAAAAAGGTCTATAAAAAATACCACCCTCGAGCTTGAGCCTTCCTTGACAGCGAGGCTCAATCTGATATTTTAAGCAAAAGGAGCTATTTTAATTTCAGTTGTACGCCAAAAATGCAGATAATCACCACTCATACAGGAACGGACTTTGATGGCCTTGCTGCCACGGTGGCGGCAAGGAAACTTTATCCTGAAGCCAAGATATGCCTTCCTGGATCGGTAGCCAAGGAAGTAAGTCAATTTATCTGTGTTTATGGAAAGATATTGCAGGATGTCGCTGTAAAAAAAGTTAACCTTGATACTGTAGATCGTCTCATCCTGGTAGACACCCGCTGGATTAATCGTATAGGGATTTTCCGTGAGCTTATCGGAAAAAGGCAAGTGGAAATTCACCTATATGACCATCATCCTCCTCATCCTCAGGATATAAAGGGGGATGGGGGCGTGTGCCAAGAAATAGGTGCTACCACTAGTATCTTGGTCCATATAATAAAGGAACAAGGTATTTCTATTGCCCCGGCGGAGGCGACTCTTTTTGCTCTAGGAATTTATGAGGATACTGGCTCTTTAAGTTTTACCTCAACCACCTCTTTGGACCTTGAGGCAGCGGGATTTCTCCTTTCTCAGGGAGCTAGCCTCGAGCTTATCTCCAGTTTCTTAAATGAACAACTCACGGAAAAGCAGAACTTGCTTCTCAATGATTTCTTGAAAAAGGCTAAAACGAGGCTAATTAACGGGGTTGAGGTGGTGGTAATAGTTACTGAAATTGACGAATTTGTAGGAGGACTTTCCCTTCCTCTACATAAGCTCATCGATTTGAGAAACCTGGAGGTGGTTTTTACTCTCATAAAGTCCAAAGATCGAACTTATCTCCTCGGTAGGAGCAGAACTCCCTCGGTCAACGTAAGTGAGATACTTTCCGCTTTCGGGGGAGGTGGACATAACTTCGCTGCCTCAGCCTTGATTAAAGAAGGTAATCTCAAAAGACTCGAGCACAAGCTCTATCAAGTTCTCGAAGATAGAATAGAACCACGGGTCACCGTAAGTGAGGTAATGAGTTCTCCCGTCAGGACAGCCTCATCTGTGACTTCACTTAAGGAGGCAAAAAAGATACTAAATGAGTACGGGGTGGAGGATCTTCCGGTGATGGATGACGGAAAGGTGGTAGGAATAATTTCGCGAAAAAAAATAGACTATCTTATGGCTCATGATTGGGGAAAAATTCCCTTAAAAAGTTACCTTTCCCCTAAAGTTGCGGTTATCTCTCCCTCTGTCTCGATTAAGAAAGTTCAACAGGTTATGATAGAGGAAGAAACCCGAAGACTTTTGGTCATGGAAGGGAAAAAGCTGGTAGGGATTGTTACCGGTTCCGACCTCTTAGAGGCTTTTCATGGGAGAAAAAAGAACCTGAGGGTAAGCAAAAACAAGGAGAACCTTAAAAATTCGCTTGAGACAAGGGTTCCCAAGAAAGTTCATCGAATTCTCAGACAAGCTGGCCAGATAGCTGCCGAGCTAGGATACAGGGCCTTCATAGTAGGCGGATTCGTGCGTGATCTCTTATTGGGGATAGAAAATCTAGATGTAGATTTGGTCATTGAGGGAGATGGGATCGAGTTTGCCGCTCAATTTGCCAGGGCGTTGGACGGAGAGGTAAAGAAGCACACCGAATTCAGAACAGCCGTTCTCACCCTTCCCGACGGTTTTAAACTGGATATTGCCACTGCCCGCAAGGAGTTTTATCCGGGGCCGGCTGCCCTGCCTGAGATTGAACCAGCTTCTCTGCAGGAGGACCTTTCTCGTCGGGATTTCGTCGTAAATACTATGGCCATCGATCTTGCCCCTGAAAAATTTGGAAATCTGATAGATTTCTTTGGCGGACAGCTTGACCTTGAGCAAAAGAAGGTGAGAGTTTTACATGAAGATAGCTTTATCGAAGATCCTACCAGAGTCTTTCGTGCAGTAAGATTCGAGCAGAGATACGCCTTTACCTTGGAGGAGCGTACGGCTAGGCTAATGGGGGAAGCCCTTGGAAGTAAAGCTCTGAGCCGATTAAGTGGAGAAAGGATTCGGGAAGAATTGATTCAAATTCTAGAGGAAGACCGACCGGGTAAAGTTATTCATCGGATGCAACAACTGGGTGTTCTTGAGGCCGTTCATCCTAAGCTCCAGCTTACCCCGGAAAAAGAAAAAAAACTGGACTATCTAGTAGATATCTTTGCCCGTTTCCAGATTCTTTTCTCCAGAGAAGTCAAGAGGTGGCTGATTCGTCTGCTGTTGTTACTAGATAATATGAGTCAGGTTGAGGTAGAAAAATTCTGTCAGAGATACCACTTTAGTAAAGAAGAAAGGGATTCCCTTATCAGTGGTAGACTTGAGGCAGAAAAGATAGTCAGGGGGCTAAGTATTCCCGGACCACTTGCTCCGAGTCTTATTTACCATTTGCTTGAGCCCTTTTCTCAGGAGGTTCTATTATTTGCTATAGCTAAAACGAGAGATAGAATGCTGGAACGCCGGATATTCCATTATCTAGCAAAATTGAAGCAGGTGAAAGTCGAGATAGACGGAAATGACCTTAAACGTCTGGGCTACTCACCTTCTCCAAGATTCAGCCAGATTCTGGAGGAGCTAAAAAAAGCTCGATTGGACGGAAGGATAAAGACGAAGAAAGAAGAAATAAAGTACGTAAGGGATAATTTTCCCCTCAAGGAAAAAAAATGAAAGTACTTCTGTTATTTTCTTCTCTCATAATCTTACTTTTCTCTATAATTCTGCATGAATGCGCCCATGGACTTGCAGCTGAGCATCATGGTGATCCCACGGCAAGACAGGCAGGCAGGATTACCCTCAATCCCATTCCTCATCTGGACCCTATTGGTTCCATACTTCTGCCATTCATTATGATCATGATGAGCCTTTTTGGAGCTCCGGGGTTCATATTTGGCTGGGCCAAACCAGTTCCCATAAATCCCTATAATTTAAATGATCCCAAGCGAGATATGATGTGGATTGGACTGGCAGGTCCGGCCACCAATTTCAGCATCGCTCTTCTTTTAGCTCTTCTTTTTCGCGTTCTTGCTTTTCAGGCATCTCTAGCAGCGATCATTCTTTTTTACGGAGTTACCATCAATCTTCTGCTGGCTATCTTTAATTTAATTCCCATTCCTCCCCTTGATGGCTCCCGAATTTTGACCGGGATTCTCCCCGAGGAGTACAGTTACCGATTGAGCAGAATTGAACCCTTTGGTTTCATCATCCTCATTATCTTGCTTATAAGTGGGATTTTCAACTTCATCTTCATGGGGGTCCTCAAGTTAAGTATACTTCTTACCGGAATGCCCTGGGGCCTTTTAGGATAGTTTAGTCAGATTTTCCACTTTGCCATGACCCGGTGACCATTATCTGAAATGGCTGGCAAATACTGAAGGGGGTGATAAGAATACTCAATCAAATCTTCTGAAACAAGTTTTTAATGAGGGTTCTCTTGTGTTTAATAATGTTGTCATTGGTAGGTTAGGACGCGCTCTTGCTTCTACCTCCAAAAGAAACATTATTTGACAGAGAGAAACAAAGAAAAAAAGGAGGTTAGAATGCAAGGTAGCAAACTTTACGTAGGAAATCTCAGTTTTTCTGTAACTAAGGAGCAGTTGGAAGAGTTGTTCTCCAGTCATGGTGAAGTTAAGCAAGTTAACATAATTGAAGGTAGAGGTTTTGGATTTGTTGAAATGTCTAGCTCATCAGAAGCTGAAAAAGCAAAAGAAGCACTGGACGGTTCCGATTTCAAAGGACGTAACTTGAAAGTTGACGAAGCTCGCCCACCTAGAAGTAGAGAAAAAAGGGATTATCGAAGATATTAGAATAACTGAGAGATAATCCAAATTTAATGGCAAACCCCGTTAGATGCTCGCTATCTAACGGGGTAAATCTAGTCACCAAGTCACAGATTTCGCCAGGTCCAATGATCACCCTGTCCTCGGCTATTCCCAATCAATGACCGTCTCTATCCAAGAGAAACGGCAAGTTGGTCGTTTCTTTGATGAGACCAGGCTTTGTTGGACTGACTACAGTAATCGCTAATCGTGACCTGGATCTTTTTGTTTGGGCTCTGATGACGTTCTGTCCAATTATCTTAGATGGGGGTGTATCCATTTTTTCCGTTTTCTGTCTAAGTTGCTCACCACAATTGGTGCAAAACTTTAAGGTCTCTGAAATAAGATGCTCAGCATGCATAAATAGAAAAAGATGAAAAGAGCCGTTGTAATTAATGCGATTTCTATTGTTTTAGTGTTATTCTTAAGTTCAAAGGTTCCTGCTGAAGAGCCTTCCCAGCACAAAAATAATCCTTTTACTAAATACCAAACCGAACATTATGAAATAATAACTGACGTGAGCTTCGGGATGGCTAAAAAGGTAGGAAACGATATGGAGGCCATCCTCCAAGAGTATTCTAGAATTTTACCCTTTCCTGAAGAACAGCTACCTTCCAGTCTGTTTAGGGTGAGAATATTCCTCAGGAAAGAAGATTTCCAAAAGTATTGCCGAGAGGCTCTTGGTTGGACATATGATCCTAAGAGCTTCGTTTACTATCATTGTCGGAATCTCGAGGAAAGGGAAGCGGTTTGTTTTCTACTACCTGAAATCCCATTCTTCAGAAGACTACATCATGAAGCCTTTCATCAATATTTTCGCCATTTCATTTATTATCCACCTCAGTGGCTTAACGAAGGATTAGCAGAGCTATTTGAGGCAAGTCCTATGACAGAGCAAGGAAGACTACAAATAAAGCCTAGTCCAGGATGGGTAAGACGGCTAAAAGAGGATGTACTGATTTCCAAAAAACATCCATATATTGATCTCAAGAGTTTGCTTACCATGAGTAAGAAGGAATGGCTGAAAAATTCTGGTTCAACTCGGGCGGAATCTTGGGCTTTCTGCTACTACCTTTTAAAATCAGAAAAGGCTCAATTGGCTCGTTACTTGGACAATTGCATTGAGGTATTAAATCCGGATGCCTCCCGGGAAGAAAATACCAATAACGTATTCCAAGGAGTTTTTGCCAAGATAAATTTGCCACGATTGGAAAAAGATTGGGTGGAGTTTATCCGAAAAATACACCCGGCCGAAGGATATGGCTTCTTTGAGAAAGGGCAAGGATTGTTAGGAAAAAGGAAGTACCAGGAGGCCTTGACTGAATTCAACAAGGCTATTGAGATGAATGATAGCTACGACAGATACTATTATTTTCGGGCCCTGACATACTATTCCCTAAAAAGATATGACCAGGCAATCAAAAATTTGAAAAAGGCTTTAAATATCTTTCCTGAATATACTGCTGCACTTTTCCTTTTGGCTAAGGTCTACCAGAAAAAGAAAGATTATGTCAGGGCTAAGGAAAGTCTCCTGAAGCTCATCGAGTACGAATCTGTCTATAAAGATGAAGCAGAAAAATTGCTTGATGAGATCAATCAGAAATTAAGGCAGAAAAATTAAACGTAGATCTCCTTTTTGTTTAGGTTACAGGAAACTTGCTCAAATTTTTGGCAACTTTCTTGTTCTCTACCGGGGAAGGAAAGATGGAATACGCATGAGAAAGGCGTCCTCCTTGCCCGAACCGAAGGAGGTTGTGCGCCCCGTTACATACACGTTACCTTGGGCATCGATGGCAACCCCGTAACCGCGATCGTCCTCACCGCCTCCCCAGAACCTCAACCACGTCGGCTCAATAGTATCAAGTGCGAAGACCCTTGAGGCAAGGGAAAGCACCAGCCATCCCAGAAAGAGTGTCCTGGCAGTGTTTACTTTCAACTTTACTACCTCCTGGCATACTTTAAAGACAAGCTCCATAGCGATCTCGAAAAGATTGCCACAAATTCGAGCAAGTTTCGTTTTCTCCCCCAGGGGCAAGAATAATGCCTATCTGGGATCTGCAGCCGCAAATATGCTGGCCCGTTGGGGTGATCGTAATTACTGCCGGTCCCACCATTCGGTTTGAGAATAAAGAACTCATCACACCATCCTGGATCTAAAGCTATAGACTTGCAAATCGTATCATAGAAGGACTCCTTGGTGATTGAAGCCACTGATTTCTCGAGAGGCGGTGTTTGCTGACCTGTTTCAGGAGCGGCTGCCTCGGCTTACCTTTCTCAGTGGATCCGCACTTTCACTCCCAAACCGGGTCCCTCAGTGTAGTGATAGTAGGTGATCGTGTTCTTACCCGGTGTGACCATAGACATAATGTCGCAGTAAGAGTCTTTGCCGGTGACCTCACGAACCTCTTTCCCCTTAACGTAGTCGTTGATGACCCCACCGAGCTCCTGGTCAAAGCGCACAAATTTCCAAGCGTACTTTCCGTTGACCTTGAGCCAGGCCGCCCTCCCCCACCTCTTGTGGGTTTATGAGCAATCAGACTCAAGTTAGGTATGCTTCTTACCGGAACGCCCTGGGTAAGTATTCAGTGAACCCCGTCATTTTTGGTAGTCGCAGGCTTTAGCCTGCGCACCCTAAAGGGTGCGGCTACCCTGAAAATTCAATGTGACACGGCGTTTACTCAAGCATTTACCGCCCTGGAGGGTTTTTAGGATAGTTTCACCTAAGATTCGGCAAGACCTTTTTTATTTTAACGCCTCTTTTTCCGCGAGCAATTTCACCGATGATCTTTGCCTTTTCACCCCGGCTTGACGATAAGTTACTGACTGCTCAGTCATTTTATTATTCTACGCACCCACCCTTTTGGTCTCAAATATATACTTAGTGCGGGGACGAACCTCCAGAGGATAATTACCGCTAAAGCAAGCAGTGCAATAATTCTTCGGATTCTTGACGCAACTGAGAAGTCCTTCTAAACTCAGGTACCCAAGACTATCTGCCCCCAGCTTCTGTCTTATCTCCTCTACACTGTGAGAGGAAGCGATGAGCTCTCTTTGAACCGGCGTATCAATTCCAAAAAAGCAGGGAAATTTGATTGGGGGAGAGGAGATGCGGAAATGAACCTCTTTTGCTCCTCCTTTTCTTAAGAGACGAATTATCTTCTTGGAAGTGGTGCCTCTGACGATAGAATCATCCACCAGAACAATTTTTTTCCCCTGGAGAACGTCGCGTATAGGATTTAACTTTATCTTCACCTCGATGTCCCGAATGAACTGGATGGGCTGGATGAAGGTTCTTCCTATATAGTGGTTTCTGGTTAACCCCATACCATAGGGAATACTACTCTCTCGAGCATAGCCCAAAGAGGCCGAGACTCCTGAATCTGGAACAGGAATCACCAGATCTGCCCGGGATGGTTTCTCCTGAGCCAGGCGCCTTCCTAATCTCTCCCTTACCCTATGAACGCTCTCTCCAAAGACAAGACTATCAGGACGGGCAAAGTAGATGTGCTCGAAGATACACTGGGCAATTCTTTCCTTTGGTCCTAGAGAGAAAGATTTTAACCCCTCTTCCCCTATCACCAACATCTCCCCAGGCATTATCTCTCTTAGGTATTTCGCCCCCAGAAGGTCAAAGGCACAGGTCTCTGAAGCCAGAAGAAAACTCTTCCCCAACCTGCCCAAAACAAGAGGGCGAAATCCCTGGGGATCTCGGGCTCCAATAAGTTCATGGTCAGAAAGAAGAAGCAGGGAATAGGCGCCTTTTACTCGCCTTAAGGCTTCCAAAAGAGCCTGCCTTTTCCCTAGAGACTTGGCAAACTTGGTGAGTAAATGCACGATGATCTCGGTATCCATAGTGGACTGAAAAATCGATCCCCCTGATTCAAGTTCTTCTCTTAGCTCTTGCGCATTGATAAGATTTCCGTTGTGAGAAAGAGCAATTCCCTTTCCAAAAAAACTCACCAGCAAGGGCTGCGTATTGGCCAGGCTAGTTGAGCCCATGGTTGAATAACGATTATGCCCGATAGCCAGACGGCCGGGAAGAGATCTTAATACATCATTATTAAAAACTTTGTCTACCAGGCCCATTCCCCGATGAGTAGCCACATTAAATCCATCTGAAGAGACTATTCCTGCGCTCTCCTGTCCCCGGTGTTGAAGAGCGTAGAGTCCGAGGTAAGTCAGTCTGGCTGCCTGGCGATGGTTATAGATCCCGAAAATGCCGCATTCTTCGTGCAAGACCCATCCTCCTTTGGTTATTCTATAACTTCCCCCCACCCCTGTCAAATCAAAAGGCCCTTTCCAGAAAGCCAGCTTCAAACTTTTTCCGGAAACTGGGGGTTAAGAATTTGACAAAGAGGCTCGTCTATTGTATAAAAGTGACCAAACCGGAAAAATAAAGATGAGAGTGTCTTATCAGTACCTCAAAAAAATAGTCGATTTTACTTTTTCTCCGGAGGAGCTAGCTGAGCAGCTAACCAACCTCGGTCTTGAGGTAAGATTAGTGGAGCCCTTCGGTAAACTCGAAAAGATTGTAGTAGGGAGGATTCTTTCCCTTGAGCCTCATCCTAATGCGGATAGGATAAAGCTGGTTAAGGTAGATGTAGGAGGCAAAGTTATCCCCCTTGTCTGCGGTGCGCCTAATATAAAACCGCACTTGATGGTCCCGGTAGCCTTGGAGGGAGCAGTGCTTCGGGGGGGAATAAAGGTAAGAAAGGTAAAAGTGCGGGGAGTGGATTCTCCGGGAACAATCTGCTCAGAGGATGAGCTTGGATTGGGTAAGGATCAATCAGGAGTTATGGTGCTTCCCTCGTATCTTAGCTCAGGAATAAATCTATCTGAAGCTTTGGACCTGGAAGATACCGTCCTGGATCTTGAGATAACGCCTAACCGCGGCGATTGCCTTTCCATACTGGGAATAGCAAGGGAAATTGCAGCCCTCACTCACCACCCACTACATTTACCTTCTTATAGGATAAGAGAAGAGAAGGTAAGCTCACTTGAGGAGGTTCAGATAGAGATAAGGGATAGCGATCTTTGTCCTTACTACAGCGCTCGCCTGATAAAGAATGTAAAAGTGGGGCCTTCTCCTCTTTGGCTTTGGCAAAAGATTGTGCTCTCTGGAGCCAAACCCATTAATAATGTAGTGGACATTACTAATTATGTTTTGTGGGAGATGGGTCAACCGCTTCATGCTTTTGATTATAGGCTCATTACCGACCACAGGATAATGGTTCGCCGGGCAAAAAATGATGAGATTCTAATTACTCTGGATGAAATCGAACGAGAGCTTGATGAGGATATGTTGGTTATCGCTGACGCAGCAGCACCGATTGCCTTAGCTGGAGTTATGGGAGGACAAGATTCTCAGGTTACTCCAGCTACCCAAGATGTTCTTCTGGAAGCGGCCTACTTTGATCCGGTGGGTATCCAGCGAACCTCCAGAAGAATAGGTTTGAGCACTGAGGCTTCCCATAGATTTGAAAAAACCGTGGATCCTTCAGGAGTAAGGAAAGCTCTGGATAGAGCCGCTTTTCTTCTCCAGGCAGTAGCTGGGGGGAAGATTGAGGGACCCATCCAGGAGGCAGGATCGCTGCCGGCAAAGAAACGATGGACTTTTCTTCGTCCTTCTCGGACCCGCCGAATTCTGGGAAGCCAGATCTCCTCGGGTAGAATGAAGCAGATTCTCGAGAGTCTACAATTTGACGTCGAGGAGAAAGAGAAAAGCTGGAGGATAGGTATCCCCTCTTTTAGACCTGATATCAACAGGGAAATAGATCTCATTGAGGAAATAGCCAGGTTTTATGGATATAATCGGTTAAGGATAAGCTTTCCCCCTTTAGGAGGCGAGGAATCTCGCGAGCCTCTTGAGGAACTTTATAGAAAAAAGATAAGGGAAATCCTTAAAGGGTTGGGGTTCTATGAAGTTATAGCAAGTGGCCTCAGTGAAGAAAGTCTCTTTAAGAAGGCCAGTTTTTCCCTTAAGGAGGAAATAAAGATCAGAAATCCTCTATCTACGCAAGGACAGATTCTAACCAGCCATCTTTTTCCTCGTTTATTAGCAATTGTCAGTCATAATCTCAATCAGGGGATAGAGGAATTGCGTATTTTTGAATTAGCACCTATCTTCAAGAAAGATCATCCTTTCCAGGAAACTCCTTTTTTGGCCGGGTTAGTTTCGGAAAAAGGGTTTGACTTTCTTTCTTTGAAAGGAATAGGGGAAACTCTCCTGGATGGTCTGGACATAAAGGAAGTGGAATATACCCCCGGTGATTGTCCTTACCTTTCTCCTCAACAGAGAGCTGAAGTTAAAAAGGGGGAAACCCCCATTGGGAGACTGGGAAGACTTAACCAGAAAATCGCCGAAAACTTCCAGCTCTCTTTCCCCCTATATCTATTTGAGTATGTTTTTCCTTATCTTCTGTCTTCTCATAGCCTGGAAAAGAGATTTAAACCGCTTCCAAAGTTTCCTTCTATTCGACGTGACTTGGCTCTGGTGGTGAAAGAAGAAATCCCAGCCGAAAGAGTTAAAGAGAAGATTATCAAGGCAGGAGGAAAGTGGTTGGAGAAAACTGAGCTTTTTGATATTTATCGGGGAGGATCTATTCCTCCTCATTATAAAAGTCTTGCCTATTCTTTGACTTTTCGACGTTCGGATAGAACCTTAAAAGATGAGGAGGTAGATAGCATTCAGCAAGCCATAGTGAAGTTATTGAAGGAGCAGTTAGGAGCTAGTCTCAGGCGAGAGTGAGGGGACTTGACAAAAATTAAAAAATTTTTTATATTATAATCGTCTAATAGTTAGCAGCGAATCACCTGGTGAAATTAAAATTACCAACCTGGCACTTGACAGTTAAAAATAATAGTATATACTATAACTAGATCTTTGAAAACTTGGTAGAGCAGATAGCCCCTAAAGAAAAAAAAACTATTCGGAGAGTTTGATCTTGGCTCAGAATAAACGCTGGTGGCGTGCTTTATACATGCAAGTCGAGCGGAGATCAGCTTGAAGCAGAAGGTGATTAATTCACACTTTGTGTGAGTTATGAACTTTCTGTGATGGTTGATCTTAGCGGCGAACGGGTGAGTAACACGTGGATAATCTGCCCTTGAGACCGGGATAACATCTCGAAAGGGGTGCTAATACCGGATAAAATTACAGAAAGCAATTTCGGTAACCAAAGTTGGATTTTCAGAGTTCTTCGCTCAAGGATGAGTCCGCGTCCTATTAGCTAGTTGGTGAGGTAAAGGCTCACCAAGGCAATGATGGGTAGCCGGCCTGAGAGGGCGTACGGCCACACTGGGACTGAGACACGGCCCAGACTCCTACGGGAGGCAGCAGTAGGGAATCTTCCGCAATGGGCGAAAGCCTGACGGAGCGACGCCACGTGGATGATGAAGGCCTTCGGGTCGTAAAATCCTGTCAGGGGGGACGATGGTCGATCTTCGGATTGATTGACGGTACCCTCAGAGGAAGCTCCGGCCAACTACGTGCCAGCAGCCGCGGTAATACGTAGGGAGCAAGCGTTGTTCGGATTTACTGGGCGTAAAGAGTGCGTAGGCGGTTATATAAGTCAAAGGTGAAATCTTCACTTTCAAGGTGGAAACTGCCTCTGATACTGTATAACTAGAGGGCAAGAGGGGGAAATGGAACTCTGGGAGTAGCGGTGAAATGCGTAGATATCCAGAGGAACGCCGGTAGCGAAGGCGATTTCCTGGCTTGCATCTGACGCTGAGGCACTAAAGCTAGGGTAGCGATCGGGATTAGAGACCCCGGTAGTCCTAGCCCTAAACGATGGGTACTAAGTGTGGGGGGAGCATTACCCTCCGTGCTGAAGCTAACGCGTTAAGTACCCCGCCTGGGGAGTACGGTCGCAAGACTGAAACTCAAAAGAATTGACGGGGGGCTGAACAAGCAGTGGAGCACGTGGTTTAATTCGACGCAAAGCGAGGAACCTTACCAGGGTTTGACATGCTAGTAGTAGCGACCTGAAAGGGAAGCGATCCGGACTTCGGTTCGGAAGCTAGCACAGGTGGTGCATGGCTGTCGTCAGCTCGTGCCGTGAGGTGTTGGGTTAAGTCCTTTAACGAGCGCAACCCTTGTCCTTAGTTACCAGCGGGTTAAGCCGGGTACTCTAAGGAGACCGCCGCCAGAAAGCGGAGGAAGGTGGGGATGACGTCAAGTCCTCACGCCCCTTATGTCCTGGGCTACACACGTGCTACAATGGCCAAGACAAAAGGACGCAAAGGAGTGATCCTGAGCAAATCCCAAAAACTGGCCCCAGTTCGGATTGCAGGCTGCAATTCGCCTGCATGAAGCCGGAATTGCTAGTAATCGTGGATCAGCAACGCCACGGTGAATACGTTCTCAGCCCTTGTACACACCGCCCGTCACACCACCCGAGTTGGATGCACCTGAAGATACTTAACTAACCGATTCTGTCGGAGGGAGAGTATTGAGCGTGTGTTTGGCAAGGGGGATGAAGTCGTAACAAGGCAGCCGTACCGGAAGGTGCGGCTGGATCACCTCCTTTCAAGGGATAGAAAAAAAGTTTACCCAAAGCTATCTGCTCTGCCACTCTATTTTTTTGTCGGGCTCATAGCTCAGGTGGCTAGAGCGTACCCCTGATAAGGGTAAGGTCCCTGGTTCAAGTCCAGGTGGGCCCACCATGGGGATGTAGCTCAGGTGGGAGAGCGCCGCTTTTGCAAGGCGGAGGTCGGCAGTTCGAATCTGCTCATCTCCACCAATGCGGTAAAGTAGCATTGGTCTAAGTTTTGGAGATTTTTGTCATTAATGTAATGAGGTAAATCTCTTTGCTCTTTGATAACTGCATAGTGATGGGTTACTCTTTAGCGTCAAACTACTAAGAGAGTAAGATGGATACCTTGGTACTAGGAGGCGAAGAAGGACGTGGTAGGCTGCGATAAGCCTCGGGGAGCCGTCAAACAGGCTTTGAGCCGGGGATTTCCGAATGGAGCAATCCAGTACGGATAATGCCGTACTACTTACATCTGAATCCATAGGATGTAAGAGCGAACCAGGGGAACTGAAACATCTTAGTACCCTGAGGAAAAGAAAGAAAATTCGATTCCCCCAGTAGCGGCGAGCGAAAAGGGAAGAGCCTAAACTGTATAGGTGTCAAGCCTGTAGGTGTTGCCTATGCAGGGTTGTAGGTTTGGTGAGTGCTAATATCTACAGTGAGGCGGATGGAATTTATCTTCTAGAGGAATGGTACTGGAAAGGCTAGCCAGAGAAGGTAATAGCCCTGTACTCGAAAGAAGGTGAATTTCGTCTTCATCAGACCTGAGTACCATCGGACACGAGAAATCCGGTGGGAATCTGGGAGGATCACCTCCTAAGGCTAAATACTACCTAGTGACCGATAGTGAACAAGTACCGTGAGGGAAAGGTGAAAAGAACCCCGGGAGGGGAGTGAAATAGAACTTGAAATCTTACTCTTACAAGCAGTGGGAGCACTTCGGTGTGACCACGTACCTTTTGCATAATGGGCCGGTGAGTTACTTAAAGTAGCAAGGTTAAGGGAGAAAAACTTCCGGAGCCGTAGCGAAAGCGAGTCCTAATAGGGCGCCAAGTTGCTTTAAGTAGACCCGAAACCAGGTGATCTACCCAAGGCCAGGGTGAAGTACATTTAACCATGTACGGAGGCCCGAACGCACTGACGTTGAAAAGTCAGGCGATGAGCTTTGGGTCGGAGTGAAAGGCTAATCAAACCTGGCGATAGCTGGTTCTCCCCGAAATAGCTTTAGGGCTAGCCTTGCGTTTGGATAGCGGGGGTAGAGCACTGAATGATAAAGGAGCCTTCGGGCTTCTTTACTCAATCAAACTCCGAATACCGCTATATCCTTAGCGCAGGAGTCAGACTGTGGGGGATAAGCCCCATAGTCGAGAGGGAAAGAGCCCAGACCGTCGGTTAAGGTCTCCAATGCAGGCTAAGTGGGAAAGGATGTGAGATTACTTAGATAGCCAGGAGGTTGGCTCAGAGGCAGCCATCCTTTAAAGAGTGCGTAAAAGCTCACTGGGTTAGTGATCTTGCTCCGAAAATTTAACGAGGCTCAAGTCTGCTACCGAAACCACGGGAGTAAAGTTTTTTGCAGATAGTGAGTGGTTGTTGGTTTTACCGACGGCTACTCATTAATAGCTGCAAAGCAAAGCTTTGCTCGGTAGGGGAGCATTCTACATTAGGTTGAAGGGGAACCGAAAGGTACCTGGACGAAGTAGAAGAGATGATGCCGGCATGAGTAACGAAACAAGGAAGAGTAACCCTTGCGCCGAAAGCCTAAGGTTTCCTGGGGAAGGCTAATCCGCCCAGGGTAAGTCGGTCCTAAGCCGAGGCATATTGCGTAGGCGATGGGCAGCCGGGTAGAAAATTCCGGCACCACCTGGATAGTGCTAAGTGAAGGGGTGACATGGAGAGGTAGGCCTGCATGGGATTGATTGTCCATGTCCAAGCAGTTGAGGAGATCGCTCAGGTAAATCCAAGCGATCGTTAATCCCAAGCTGTGATGGGGACCTCTTTTTAATGAGGGAAGTGGTTGATCCTTTCCATCAAGAAAAACCTCTAAGCGATATATTCAGGTGTCCGTACCGCAAACTGACACAGGTAGGCTGGCTGAGAATGCTAAGGCGCTCGAGCGAACCCTCGTTAAGGAACTCGGCAAATTAGCCCCGTAACTTCGGGAGAAGGGGTGCCCCATTAGCGTTGTATCAGATTGCTTGCAATCTGAGAAGCGCGAAGGGGTTGCAACAAAGAGGCCCAAGCGACTGTTTACTAAAAACACAGGTCTCTGCTAACTCGAAAGAGGATGTATAGGGACTGAAGTCTGATCAGTGCTGGAAGGTTAAGGGGAGGACTGCAAGGTCCAAACCGAAGCCCCAGTTAACATCGGCTCTAACTATAAGAGTCCTAAGGTAGCGAAATTCCTTGTCGGGTAAGTTCCGACCCGCATGAATGACGTAACGACTTGGGCACTGTCTCAACGAGGGACTCGGTGAAATTGTATTATCGGTGAAGATACCGATTATCCGCGGCAGGACGGAAAGACCCCGGGACCTTTACTGCAGTCTGGCATTGGGTCTTGACGTAATCTATATAGCATAGGTGGGAGGCTGAGAAGGGAAGGCGCTAGCTTTCCTGGAGCCGTCAGTGGAATACCACCTTTGTTACGTTTAGGTTCTAACCCGCATCCGTTATCCGGATGGGGGACAGTGCTTGATGGGCAGTTTGACTGGGGCGGTTGCCTCCTAAAAAGTAACGGAGGCGTCCAAAGGTTCCCTCAGCGCGTATAGAAATCGCGTTAAGAGTATAAAGGCATAAGGGAGCTTAACTGCGAGAGAGACATCTCGAGCAGATGCGAAAGCAGGGCTTAGTGATCCGGCGATTCTGAGTGAGAGGGTCGTCGCTCAACGGCTAAAAGGTACCCCGGGGATAACAGGCTTATCTCCTCCGAGAGTTCCCATCGACGAGGAGGTTTGGCACCTCGATGTCGGCTCGTCGCATCCTGGGGCGGTAGCCCGTCCCAAGGGTTAGTCTGTTCGCCTATTAAAGCGGCACGCGAGCTGGGTTTAGACCGTCGTAAGACAGGTCGGTCCTTATCCGCCGTGGACGTAAGAGATTTGAGGGGAGCTGTCCCTAGTACGAGAGGACCGGGATGGACAGACCTCTGGTGTACCAGTTGTCACGTCAGTGGCATCGCTGGGTAGCTATGTCTGGACGGGATAACCGCTGAAAGCATCTAAGCGGGAAGCCCCCCCCAAGACTAGATCTCTCACTCACGCAAGTGAGGTAAGGCTCCTGGCAGACTACCAGGTTGATAGGCCAGTGGTGTAAGCACGGTAACGTGTTCAGCCTACTGGTACTAATAAGCCGAGGGTTTGACTTTTTGAGTAACCTATCCTGTGCAGTTATCTAAGGGCAAGCACTCTAGATTGATTTAGGTTGAGTAATTTTTCCCGGTGGTTAAGGCGGGGAGGAAACACCCGTTCCCATTCCGAACACGGAAGTTAAGCTCCCCAGCGCCGATGGTACTGCAGGGGCAACTCTGTGGGAGAGTAGGACACTGCCGGGATTTTTTATTAGGTTTTGATCTTGACTTTTTTCCTTAATCTGCCTAAAATAAGTTAGCTTCCCCGGTAGCTCAATGGTAGAGCGGGTGGCTGTTAACCACTAGGTTGTAGGTTCGAGTCCTGCCCGGGGAGCCACTCCGGATATAATACGAACCGCAGGGATTTGATAATATGGCTGTATGCGATTGGGAGAGTGAACCTTGATAGTCTTAATTACTTTCCTCAATAAAGTCCGTTTTTCAGAGACTCTTGCCCCTGATATGACTTCTTCAAGTTTGCTCACAGCCTGCCATACGTCCTCAAACGTGATCGGCTGATATTTGTTTTGGGTAACGTCTTCCTTCACCTGAGTCATCTGTTGCTCGAGAAGCTTGAGCTCCTCTGCGATGTTTCTCAGCCGTTGGCCACAGAGGGTCTGATCCAGTGTGCCTGACTCAAAGGCGGCCAGGTATCGGTTAATGAGCTCTTTTTTGTGCCTAATTTGCTTTTCGTAGTTTATCATCTCAGCTTGCTTTTTGGGGAGGTTGTTGGCTTGCTTGGCCCTGACGCGCTCAAGTAATCCCTCGATAAGTTTCCGGTTAAGGAAAATCCTCTTTATCTGGTCGATTATAGCCCTTTCCAATCTTTCCTTGGGCAGACTCTCAAGATCGCACTCTCCGGACTTGAGCTTTTCAGAGCAGGCATAGTAAGAATAGACTCTGTTCCTTCCGTGAGCGCTCGCTCCCACGAGTCCCTTCCCACAGCGAACGCAGCGGAGTAAACCCGACAATGGATAATCACTTCCGTTGGATCGACGCAGGGAAGGATTATCTCTTCTTTCGGCAAGAATTTCCTGGGCCTTGGCAAATTGATTTTCAGTAATGAGAGCTCGGTGTATTCCAGGAAAGATTTCTCCATCCCACCTGATCTTTCCCACATACACAGGATTGGTGAGGAGGTTAAGAATACAAGAGGCTGAAAAGGGGATTCCACTTCTTGTTCTTAAACCTCTCCCGCTAAGTTCCATAGCAATAGACTTTGCCCCAAGCCTTCTTTCGGTGTAAAGGTGAAAGACCTTTTGGACAATGGAAACCTCCTCAGAGTGAGGTATGATACCCCTTGTCGCCTTGTCATGCCGATAGCCAAAGGGAGTATATCCTCCACACCAGCCGCCCTGAGCTGCCCTTTCCCTCATTGCCTTCTTGGTTCGCTCGGAGTTTCTTCTACTTTCTGCCTCATTTATTGCTCCCCGAATGTGTGCCCAGGTGATTCCGTCCACACTCTCAAGGTCAAGATCCTCATCGGTTGCCTCAAGCCGCACTTCCCACTCCTTAAGAAGATCAGTTAGATAGAGCTGATCGGCAAGGTTACGACATAGCCGATCCATCTTAACCACCACCACGGCTCGGATAATATGGTGTTCAGCATCTCCTAAGAGCTCCTTCAAGGCAGGACGGTTAAGATTGGTCGCTGATGCCTGGTCAGATTAAATTCTACGGAGACGATAGCCTTCCTGCCTCCGGGATGCAACGTATTCCCGAATTCTCTTTTCCTGAGCAGGAAGGGAATAGCGCTGGCGGATTTCGTCCGTACTTATTCTTGTATAACCTCCCACGCCAATTATCTCTGTGTTATTCATGGTTCTTACTCCCTCTGAGATAGTCATAGATCATTGAGGCCAAAATATCAAGAGCCTCGGAGACAGCCTCTTCTTTGAGAGGCTCAAAGTGAACGTCAATCTCAACGTCTTGGCCATCTTGTCTTTTCGATGATTCTCGTCTAGGCTTTTGCATCTTGGTCGCCATGTCTTAAGAGAGATAGACTCTCTTCTTGAGGCATTCTGACCTTGGCGACCTTAACGTGCCTTACGCAAAAGCTTATCGGCCCTCAGCGGTCTTGGGTGATCTTCTAGCCTCCGTGGATTCTATTTCACTGGTCTTCAAGAAAGGGCAATGGAGATCGTCTTTCCATCAGCGGCAACTCTCATCATTGCCTTACAAACTCTGCACTTTATCTCAAGCAGTCCCCCTAAATGGGCCTCTTTTAGGAGAAAGTGGCCACATCGGGGACAGTGAATTTCTCCGAAGGACTCTTCAAGATTCTTTCTTGGTGGCATCATCCTTTTTACTACCCTTGTTGGAGAAGGCAAAACCGGCGAGGAGACCCACAGCCAAACCCAAAAGAAAAATCCATCCATAATCTTTATGGTTGTTATTGCTCACGTTCTCCAATTTCTTCCTCGCTTCACTGGAAAGTTGAAACTCATACCGGTAAGGCCCCCCATCCTTGGCAAGAACTCGTTTGTCTTCAAGCCGGCGCAAAACTTGATGAGCAAAGGTAACCGGGACTCCAAAACGGTTGGCCACATCCGCTGAGGTTACGGATCCATTCTCAATTACAAATCCTAAAATCTGCGTTTGAGTCATTTTTTTCCTCCCGCGTACAATTATAACATATGTATGGAAAATGTCAACCCTTCCGCTTTGTTTCCGATGATTAATCTGGTTTATGGAACAAGGTTATATGACGCAATGACCAAGATTTGTTTACTTAACGTCCGTTATAATTGGTGGGGAAAAAGCCGAGAGAACAGCACTTGAATAAAAAAGGAGGATGAAGGCTTTGACCATCACGTGGGGATACTTTGGACGCGTGAACTTTCCATTTGTTGAAAATAGCGTTAAATCAAGAATTGGACAGTCCAATTCTGTCCAATTGGGCAATTTTTGGACACCACTTGGACATGAATTAATTGCTGTTAATTTGAGCTGTTGGGTCAAATAGTTTGAAATAAAGAAAAAACCACAGATAAGACTCTGTCGTGAGCTTTGTGATGAGAATCACAATGATAGTTCAGAAAAATAGACATATTTATTTTGTTACACATATCTAATCTCAGTGCTTGCACCTGGTTACCATGTTATCTTTAAATGTTGAGCCGTGAAAAACCTGAACATTCCCCAAATTTTTACGTGACTTTTCCCAAGGCCCTGAATTCAAGACGCATTAAGAAAATAACAAAGTGGAAGAGAATTTTCTGTATGACAAAGCTTAAGACTTTAGATAGACCCTCGCCAAATTCCCAGTAAAGATAAGAAATATTCCTCATGACTTTTACAAAAGGGAGGAGCTGCAGAAAACAAAAAGACTAGCTTAGGAGATTAGATGAGCGCACAATCTTATACAAATGTATTGGTAGAGCTTGGTTTTTCCTAATTCTAGGGGGTCTTTCTGGAAAGGTTTGTCAACATTAATTAGAAAAGACGACAAAATGTCGTCAATTGACAACCTAAAGTATTGATAAAATAAGGATTTTAGTTCAGAGGAAAGTAGTGAATGTCGCACTTTTAGGCAGAAGACGACAAAATAGGAAGTAATTTTAATAAAAATTTCTTCGGGGCGGTAAAGGAAGCACTGTCTAAAACTGGAAGAGCAGGGCTTAATCGCCCTGCTCTTCATTCTTTGTTCTTATGCTCTAAATCAGCATACGTCTCCGATCGGCGGCACTTCTGGTTCTAGTCCTGATCCTGATCCTCGTCCTGATCCTCGTCCTGATCCTCGTCCTGATCCGGCTCTGGCGCTGCTGGGTCTTCTATCGCTCCCGGGTCTTCTATAGCTCCCGGGTCTTCTATCGCTCCCGGGTCTTCTATCGCTCCTGGGTCTTCTATCGCTCCTGGGTCTTCTATCGCTCCTGGGTCTTCTGGCCCTGGCTCCGTTCCCGGTGTTGCCTCTTCCGCTGGTGCTGTTGCCTCTTCCGCTGGTGCTGTTGCCTCTTCCGCTGGTGCTGTTGCCTCTTCCGCTGGTGCTGTTGCCTCTTCCGCTGGTGCTGCGCCAGATATTGCAACGGCGGAACCAATTACCAGGAGTACAACGAGCCCTAATACTAAAGCTTTTTTCATGCTTTTTCACCTCCTTCTTGAGATACTTTGAGCATTCTTAGTTATCTGCTTATCTAGAGTTCTCAATTGATCGAAGAGTGAAGATGGGACAGTTTTAAATCCCGAGTAGCCTGTCTAGAGGGTGCTAGCTATCCTGCTAGGGAGGCATGGCACTCTGGGTAAAGGTGGTTTGCCTGGTCCTCTGGTAGTTTAGCTAGCTCAAAAGGTTCAGGAGCAATGGGAAAGCGTCTGGGGGGAGAAAAATGGAAGATCTCGGAAATTTGGGGTATAGAGCAGGATGAGCTTGAGGAGAAAAGAGGTTACATACAAGTGAACAACCCCACAGCAAAGCTGTGGGACATCCTCAACTGCATGGATAACGGGACTCCGTCCCCTTATAACCCCTGCCATTCATCCCCTCAGCAAGCTGAGGGGTATTCTGGCATTTTTTTATAAAAAAGCCCCTTCTTTTCTGGAGAACGGGCTTTTGACGTCAAAGAGCTTCGGCAGCCTGGCCATCGTCTCTCGGCGACCCATGGCTTTGCGTCGTACCCTTGCGGATAGTTTGCCTTTGTCGGCTCTTAAGAGACCAGCTTTTCATGCACACCAATTTCTATTGGCAAGAACTTGTTTCACCCTGTTTCAATTGTATTATAATACAAAAAAATTTTTTGTCAAGAGGAAAGTTTTTCAACTAAAAACTGGATATAGGTTTTGGCTTGCGAATAATCTACTTTTGGCCGGTGAGCCTTCTATTTTAGAAGAACAGAGAGGCAAAATAAGATAGGATTTGAAGATAATTGAGGAAACTGTGGTAAACTTAAAGGATTAACTTCTTTGCAAAGCTCAATTCGAAGTCTTTTGTTTTTGATATTTCGTCTTTTTTTGAAGAAAAAGAGCTCGATTCAAATCTTCCTCAGCGATGAAATTCTCATTAAGAAGAATTTCTCCTAACAGTTTATTTTTCCCCTCTTTTTGCTGGACTTCCAGGCTCTTGCTAAGTTCTTTATTATTCATACAGCCAATCTCACACAGTATCTCTCCCAGCTTCTTTCCCATAAAGTATTCCTCCAAGATAGAAAGTATCACAGCACTTTTGCTTTTTCTCTCTTTTCTTGCCTTGTCTTTGGCTGCATTAATTAGGTGCCTATCTTCCGCAGTATAGTAGATAGTGGTCTGCATTGTTTTCTCCCAGATATAATTATTTTCAATTGTATTATAATACAAAAATTCTTTTTGGAAAGCCATGGGATGACCCTATGTAATAAAAGTTAATACTCTATTCGATAAAGAGGATTCTTGGACAAAGTCACCTTATGAATTCTTTTGTTTAGTTAAAATGACCTTGGCATACTTAACGGGGAAGACGACAGAGTACCGTCAATTTGTAAAGACGAGTGTAGATAAAATGAGGATTTGAGTTTAGGGGAAAATGGTCTGTAAGATTATTTTAGCAGGGGGAGGAAGGGTGTCAAACATATTCATTTTAGATATTTCTCCCCACGCGTCAATGGTAAAGCTAGCCATGGGTTTCCCTCTCCTGACATCCGCAACCCGATCACGCCAAGTCACCTGGAAAGTGTCAAAATGCCAGTGTTTTAAGTCACCAACTAGAGCCGGGCTAAAATGGAGGACAAGGTGGTTTCCCTCAACAGTGACCTTGATCCTGCCGTAGTATCGTTCTCATACGTGCCAGTCTAAGCGGCAAGGGGCAGCGTGGGTACGGTACCTGCCAGTCTTTCATGGACTCCCGGATGTACGCATCGAGGTCGTTGAACAGGCCCTCTTCGGCAGGCAATGAGGCGACAATTGAGAGCAGGAAAAGCAGAAACAGCAATGCGAACCTGATTTTGCATAATACTTTACTCATAATTTGCCCCTTTCAGATCAATTTAAGGCAAACTTCTTCGGCGCTTACACTTTGCCGCGGAGCTCATTTTTTGTAAACGGACGCGTGAACGCTCAAAGGTAGAACCGGCACCTCTCTTGTAATTCACTGCGTACGGACAAAACGGCCATTCCTTCCGCCAAAATCCAGACTCTTAACCAGAACTTCATAGGCCCTGCCGTCACTACCGATATTAAAAATCATCCCCGAATTGGTCTTTTCATCTTTAAAAATATTCCCGTTCCAATGGGTTAACTTGTAGGGAACCTTATTGTGCCCCATGTACAAGGACAGCCCATGATTTCTCTCAACGACTCTGATCTTACCGTAATAAGAGTTCTCATATTCTCCAACGTAGCTAGAGCTTGGCAATCCGGGCGTTTTAGGCGAGGGGGTTTTTGGCAGATGTTCAAATGGATCCAATATCGATTCTACCAAGGCTTTTTCAAATTCTTCTTTCACGATGGGCCACCAGTCTGTCTCATTCTTCCCGGCAAAGAACAGGTCGTTAAATGTCTTGGTCAGAGCAGTGTGTAAAATATGACCCTCCGGGAAGGCATTGGTCAAAATGACAATACCCACCTGTTCGGAAGGAATCAGAAAAGTGCTGGTACTGATACCGGTTCCGAAATCGCCTCCATGGTGCACCACCTTGTGTCCCTCTGAATAATCAACAAACCAGCCAAGCCCGTAGCAGGATAAGCCGTTATCTGATGAATGGATAATAGTCTGAGGCTTGTGAGTTTCTTTTAACGCTTCGACACAGATGATCCTCTTCCCTTCAAAATCCCCTCCCGCCAGCTGCATGCGAACCCATTTGACCATATCGCTGATCGTAGAGCTGACCCCACCGGCCGGAGATTGAGCATCTGGTCGGCGTAAGGCCTGAGGAATCATCTTATCATTTTTCCGAACATGACCTGTGACCCTGTTCTCTGCTTTCTCAACATCGGCAAAATGGGCACTCGTTGAGCTCATGTCGAGCGGGTTGAATATTCTCTCTGCCACCAAGTCCGACCACTTCTTGCTGACAGCTTTCGCGGCGGCTTCACCGGCGGCAGTGACCAGAAAATTCTGATAGCCGTAACAGGACCGGAAACCAGCAATAGGTCTTTGATAACGAAGCCGGTAGAGAATTTCCTGACGGTCATATTTGAACTCCGATTCCAGTTTATCGCCTATGTACTCGGGTAATCCGCTTCTATGCGACAAAAGATCCCGGATGGTAATCTGATCCACTACCCAGGAATCGTAGAGGTGAAACTCGGGATAGTGGTCGATTACTCTTTCATCCCACCCCAGTAAGCCATCGCCAACCATGGAAGCAATGGTGGCCGAGGTAAAAGATTTGGATATAGAGGCCAGCTGAAAAATAGTGTCGGCGTCCACGGCCTCAGGAGATCCTACTTTTCTGATCCCGAAACACTTCAGGTATTGGACCTTGTCCTGATACACGACGGCAATAGCCATGCCCGGAACACCACTTCGCTTGAATGTGCTTCTTGCGTACGCGTCAAACTGAGGCAGAATCTTCTTTACACGATTGGCATCTGCCTGCAACGACTGTATGGGCGAGACATCACTCACGGAAAAGAATAGTAGTAACAGGATCCACGAAAGCGTGCACCCCAATCTTCGCTGGAAAGAGAAATTTTTCTCTCTGCCTTCAACAGTATTCATTGGTAACCTCCCTTGATGTCAAAGAGTACTCTCAAAACTACAAGATCTTTTTAATTAATTATGGCACATATTAACAACTGCTTTTTCCACGCTCTCTATAACTTTAGACTGCAGACTACCCCCTGATAATTGGACAGATTGGGTTAGCACAGGCTGACAAAGACAGCTACTTCATACTCTGAGGCAGGATCTCCGCCCAAAAACATCCGTTTCATGCGAGGGTCAGGACCAGCACAGGAATCCAGGCCCTGACCTTATTTAACATACTATCGACAAAATGACCGATTGGGATACTTCTTCATCTGTTCTTAGTGCCAGAATAATTCCAACTCGATGGGGATGGCTGGCCAGGGTTTCTCTACTACACAGGACATCGAGATCAAGAATTCCGCCCTTGGCATGTGCACAGAAGTGCCGCTTTCTACCATAAAGAATGGGTGCCTACAAAAGCCAGCGCCCATTCTTCAAGGATTGAAGCTATTAGTTACTTATCAGTGAAAGGATGTTCTACCTTCTCAACGACAACCTTAAAGTTGGGATTTACCTGTTTCCATAAGGGTTCTGTCCAAGAGGTGGCTTTACAGACTCCACCTTTTCATAAATCGTATTTGGGATCGGCGTATTTATCAAAGAAGGCAGTCAGGCGCTCATCGAGCTCTTTCTTGACAGAAGTTCTCGAGGAAGGAGAACCTGAATCATGCCTGCCACCGACAAACGAGAAAATCACTAGTGGCAGAGTCTGAACGGTCATATCCAGAGCTGATTTCACACCACTAATGTGCTGCTGTTGCCCCTTGTAAGGGACAGTTCTCTTGGCAAACCTAACTCTGCCCCGCATCCAAACCCGGACTCATCCCTTTGTTTGGATTCACAGAAGGAGAGGGGTCTAGGTTGCGATGCGGAACCGTCCTCTAATTTCTGGAAATTAATGAATAATATCTATTAGCTCCTGCAAAAAAGACTCATAGACCTCAACGTCTTCTTTGGCGCCCAACTGATTGAAGAATAGCACGATGGTAGTATCTGTTCCAGGATCATAGGCTATCCTGCCATAGTATCCGGTTGTTGCTCCGGCATGGCCGATAAACCTGTCTCCTACCTTATCGACTCCCAGCCCATACTCGAATTTGCCCGGCAGTGCTGCTGCTATCTCAATCCAGCTCATCATCTCTTTATATGTCTTCTTACCTAGCAGCACCCCACGCCCCAGCGCTCTTGCCCATTTTTTTTGATCCTGTAGGTTAGAAACCATATTCCCTGAAGCCCCTAAGAGCCATATGGCAGGGTCGGTGGTCGCGTCGATTGTTGTACTCTCAAGCACAGCATAACCGTGTAGGTGATCTCCTCTTATGTCTGGTTGGGTTGCGAAAACTGTATGCCTCAGACCGAGCCTGTCAATTATCTTTTCCTCAATCACCACCCCAAGATCCTTTCCTGTAACCTCTTCCACAATCATGCCAAGCAGCTTATAGTTAGTGTTAGAGTAATGCGCACCTTTGCCGGGTTGGTTATAGGGTTTATGAGCCAGTGATACCTCCACTATCTCTTGCGGAGACAGCCTCTTGGAAAGATTCTCTTCCACTGCCTTCCTGAAGACGGGATCATCGTTTTCTGCATCAAATATCCCGCTTGAATGATTTAGGAGTTGACGCACAGTTACTTTGCTGCCTGTTGGCATAAATGACAGATACTTGTTCGCAGTCTCATCAAGCCCTATCTTACCCTCATCTACAAGCTGAAGTACCGCAGTTGCAACAAATGTCTTCGTAATACTACCGATACGTGTCTTGTCTTTTATTTGCGCAGACTGCCCTGTTTCTATGTCTGCTTTGCCCTTTGCCACGACCCAGGTTCCTTCGCCAGGAGCCCAAACACCCACAATAGCCGCCGGAGAACGCGACTCTTCCATTGCCTTATCCAGAGTCTTCTCCATCTTCTCCTGCGTTTCCCTGTCGAATTCTTTCTCTAGAGCCCAACCGGATACACCTAGAGTGAAAAGCAGTACCAGCATACCCCAAATGATTACAGAGGTAATCCAATGTTTTCTTCTTCTCACAATCCACCTCTTTTTCATAATTATCTTCCTTCGGGTAGGCGTTTTCTCAACCCCCAAAAAACTACTGCCAGAGCGATAAAGACAATTGTCAATGCAATTCCGGATTCACCGATTACGTACTTGGATAAGGATGATGTCTCGGTGGTAAGCGGGTCAAAGAGTCTCTGGATATAAAGATTGTGACTAGCATGAAGAAGTACCGCTGGCCAGACACTGCCCGATTTTAGCCTTAACCAACTTATGGTAAAGGTCATTGCAGTAACTGTTACTACGAAAAGCAAGAGCTGAGGGGCCATTGGCATTGTCGCCAGATATATACCGTAAATGATCAAGGGAAAGTGCCACACCGACCAGATTATGCCGGTGATCAAACAGGTTGCTGTAAAATTTGTCACCTTATATAACTGCGGCACTAAGAATCCGCGCCAGCCGATTTCTTCCCCTGAAGCAAAGGCTACGTTAAACAGCGTGCCTATAGCAATCAGTCTAAAGGGGTCAAAACGATAATCAAGATTAATACCCGCAAGTCCCGACAGCCAGATAACTGCGTAAGCAACGGTTGCGTAAGCAATGGGCAAGAAATACGCTAAGCCCAACCACCCCACGCGGCCTGGCCTCCAACCGATACCTGATATACCTTTCTCATATATAAAAGAAGTAGTTATGCCTGAAACCCCAGGACACCACATCAGATAGAACATAACAAGGGAAGGATTAAGGCCCAAATCCTTTGAACGGACGATTAGATAATAGCCTATCAAGCTGAGAAGAAATGTAAGGATTACGTAGGTGGTGATTTTCTTCATAATAGCCTCCAGTCAAACATACCTAGTTATTTGTATACATAACTTCACAGATTCTCCCCTGGTCGCTTCCAATTCTCCCCAAATCATCAACCGTCTGCATAGGGGTGTTATTGACGTATAAAGCAAATACCAATTCGCGGCCTTTTGCAGTGGTCATATACCCAGCCAGGCCTTTGGCTATCATAATAGGCCTATCGTTTAATAGGTTTCCCCAGATGAGTGTACCTGTCTTGGCAAAAACCTTACCGCGTGCTGCGTTATCCGGTCCGGCAAAATGAGTGAGGGAACCATCCACACCCAGAATCGGAAGGGCATCATAGAAATATTCGAAGTGGGGGCTTTTGCGCATGAAACTCAAAAGCTGAACCACTGCGCGCGGACTGATAAGATCGCTCCTATCCCCGCCTGCGCCGTCACTTATGGATATGGCTTCGGTCTGGATACCCATCTTCCTGAAAATATCACGTTCTATAGCCAGGCCTTCTTCAAGGGTTTTCTTACCATTCTTGACTGCGATAAGAAGCGGTGTCATATTCGCGCCAAGGTTGTGGCTGACCTCGAGGATAAGCTTTACTAACTCCGTATACGGGGGTGACACTAATAGCGCGACACGCTCAGTCTCTTTATAGGTCCCACTTTTGGGGAGTTTATGAGATGGATTAATCCCTGAAGGTGCGGCTTCGACCTTAACACCTGCTCGCTCAAGCGCTTCGATAAGAAGAGTCCGGGCGAACGAATCCGAATCTTCAACCCCGTAAACGCGGATTACGGGCTGATACCCCTCGGGCACCTCACCACGTACAATTATGCGGTCCTCGGACGGAGAAATAATTTCAATCTGAGGCTCTTTGTTGGAAGAGACAGTATTTACCTCTGCCTCTACCTGGTAGGTAATGGTTCGGGGCCTGTAGTCAACCGATGCGCTCTCACCGAGTTTAGACGGTGTTATGATGAAATCGATAATATTGTCGTTTATTATCATAGGGGTTCTTGTTATGCCTGCGGGTGAGGTTATTGTTTCAAAAAGGCGGTTATCAATGATGACATCTCCTTTGACATACTTGATACCTGAAGCAGCTACTTGTCTTGCTAGCTCATTTAAGCCTGCAAGCGGATCAGTTTCTGTCAATATGGCTTCAAATATTCCGTCCATGCCTGCTTCTGTATGGTCCATATTGGTATATGCGATTCTCTCATCGGGGGTAGTGCGGCCGCCCATTGTAACATCACCGCTGGCCACAAGTATCAGATCTCCATATAAGGTGCCTTGAGAATCAACCTTGCCCCTGCGATATATGGGTGTCTGGAAGCGGTAATCTGGCCCGAAAGTATGAAGTCCTGCCGTCATAGTAAAGAGTTTAGTGGTAGAAGCAGGAACAAAGAGTTTATCCGCATTCAGCTCCGAAATGACTTCGCCTGATTCAAGATCTTTTACCAGAATACCCCAAGAGGAACCTTCATATAGCGGAGCGGTTATGATCTTCAAAACACCTTCCGAAAGTCCCCTTTCCGCCAATAAAGAACCCGACTTCATTAAGAGAGATGCCGCCGCCAGAATTATGACCAACAACATTACCATTACTCTACGCATACCTTACCTCCGTTATTGTGTGTCTTCGAGATGGGTCCTTCCCATCGAAACCTATGACCTTCCCCCATTAATAGTACCACTTTTTAAGTTAGAGTCACGGGAACGATAGTCTCAGGAGCAGGTGGCCGATAGTTTAGGGCACTATGCGGTCTCACCTGATTATACTCCTTCCGCCACTGTTCAATGAGTATCTTGGCTTCAGTCAGTGTTGTAAATATCTCCCGATTAAGTAACTCATCTCTTAATTTCCCATTAAATGACTCTATATATCCATTTTCCCAGGGACTTCCTCGCTCAATAAAGAGCGTATTTACTTCTAGATCGTTCAATCATCTGCGTACGGCCTTGGCGGTGAATTCCGGGCCATTGTCGAAACGAATGTACTCAGGAATACCCCTCAACATAAACTGATGAAACAACTGCTCGATAACTTCTTGAGAAGTGATCCGCCTCTGAGTGAGAATCGTCAGGCACTCCCTGGTGTACTCATCAATGATAGTAAGTATCCTGAATGCTCTTCCCTTGAGCTGTCCTGGCTACCATAAGGTCATGGCTCCACACATGATCCTTATATTCGAGATCTTAAGCCTCGTGCATGAGCCATCATTGAGCCAGAGCCTGCCCCGTTTTGGCTGCTTTTGTGACACCTTCAGGCCCTCTCTTTTCCATATTCTCTCTACTCTCTTGTGGTTCACTTTCCAACCTTCCTGTTTGAGTAGGGCTGTTATCCTCCGATACCCATATCTATCATATCGTGTTGCTAGTTCAATGATACGAGCTACTAATCTTTCCTCGTCATCTTTGGTGCGTGAACTATGACGCTGCGTACTCCTGACCTGTCCCAAAAACCGACACGCCCGTCTCTTAAGAGACTTTAAGAGTCTTTAAGACCTTACCTATCATCTTGCGTCTCTTCAACGGGCTTAGGAGTTTCCCCGGCATGCGTCCTTGAGGATCGCATTATCCTCGCGAAAGATCTGCTACTAACCTCTTGAGACGGCTATTCTCCTCCTCAGAGTTCTTCTGAGTCGCTTAACCTGCTCAATCCTCATGCCACCGTACTCTCTTCGCCAGCGATAATAGGTCTGTTCGGTTACCCCTATCTTCCTAGCAGCTTCGCCTATCGTTGATCCCTCACTGACAAGAACTTCTGCTTCTCGGACCTTCTGGATGATTTGCTCTGGTCTGTAGCTTCTTCTCACCATTCCCATACCCCCTTTTTCGATCCTTAGTCTAACACAATAACTGGACCGATTCTAGGGGGGCAGGTCAGGATAACAAAAAGTGTAAGAATGGCTGCGATGACCGGCATAACGAGGAGCAAGATGAGCGGTAAAGGCACGGTAATGCTCGTGAAAAACCGCTCAACCAGATTGGTCTGGTTCATCATCATAGACAGAAGGAGCACGAATAATAACATCAGAATGGCAGCAGAACCTGCGATCCACCGGCATTCTCTGATCCACGCCATCCCGGCCTGGTATCCGCTTTTCAAGCCCATCCCGATCCTGCTGATCCTGGGGATCATCTTTCTGGGCAACCGGGTGAGCCGGCTTTCTCGTATACCCCCTTAAGTTTTCGCATATCCGTCCTCAAATACCGCTGCAAGGCCGAGTTGGTGCCGTGCATGGTTGCCTCTTTGATTTCCTCTGGGCTGAAGTACCCCTGTAGGCGCTGGCCATGCCGTGCCGGGTGCCGCCATACAGATCCACCTCCCTGATGCCAGGCTTCAGCGTAGGCCTTGGTGCAGAGCTTTAAACTATTTCCTGGCGACCTTCTGGAACACAATGTCGTCCACACCCGTCTGAAGAGGGAGTGCAAGTCTGTCGATGTCGCCATTTTTATTCAGCAGGAAAGTTACGTTTCTCGCATCAAAATAGACGAGGAGATGGTCGGGATCCTCGTCGGAAATCCTGAAGGTGTCATAATGATAATGTTCTATGGGCACGGTTCTGTCCCTGAATTTGATGTTCAGCCGTTTGCCTTCCTTCCCAATAATGATCTCGCCATAGGCCGGGTGCCTGTAATGACCCGCATAGTCCACAAGGGGATGACTGGGGCGGGTGTTCTTTCGGTGTTGCTTTTCGGCCTCTGCCTCCGCCTCCTTCTTTTTTTCCCAGTTTTCACGTTCCCCCGTCATGAGCCTTTTGCCCCAGTCGATCGGCTTGAGGCCCAGGAGCCGGTCGAAAATATTGAAGGTCATTACGTAGGTCAAAGAGGTCCCATTCATATTTGTAAGCACAACAACGCCAATCTTCTCTTTAGGTATGAAACTGACCAACGATGTAAAACCGGGTACATTTCCCCCGTGATTAACCATGTAATGACCGCGGTAAGGTTGAATGAACCAGCCCAGGCCATAGCTGATCGTTGGCGTTTCATCGTAGATGAGAAATTTAAATACTGAGTCCAATGGTATGACCATCTGGGGAGCATGCATCTGAAGCAGTGTTTCTCTGGCGATAATCTGCTTACCGTCGACCTTGCCTTCGGCCAAGTGAAATCGGACGCACTTGGCCATGTCCGTGAGGTTGGAGTTGATGGAGCCTGCGGGACCGTTGGCGGTCATCTTAAAGAACGGAATCCGTTTAATGTCGATATCTGAAAGTTTTTCAGGGAATTTCTTCACGCTATTGATGTTCATCGAGTATGGGAGAGCATAATCCGGATATTTCTGTAATTCCTCGATCGAAAAATTGCTGCTTTTCATTCCCAGCGGCATGAATATCCTTTTCTTCACAAATTCTTCCCACGTTTCCCCGGTAAGCTTTCTCACGAGACATCCGGATGCCTGGTACATCAAATTGTTGTATTGAAAACGTTCCCGAAATCCATAACTCAGTTGAAGATATTTAATTCTTTTGGTCGTCTCTTCAGCGGTTAGTCCTGCATTGTACCACACGAGGTCGTGCCTCGGAAGGCCCGAACGGTGCGAAAGCATATCCCGGGGGGTGATATGCCCGGTCAGGTAATCATCATACATCCTAAACGTTGGCAGATAGTTGCGAACCGGCTGGTCAAAATCCAGCTTTTTCTCGTCCGCCAGCATACCCAAGGCCAGGACGGTAAAAGACTTGCTAACGGAACCGATACCGAAAATCGTGTTCGACGTTACTTTCAGTTTCTTTTCCACGTTCCGATAGCCGAAACCCTCTGAAAAAATGACTTTGTCATTTTTCACGATCAGAACGGCGACAGCCGGCACGTTCCAGTTCCTCATTTCCGTTTTAATCAAGTTCCTTAAATCATTTGGTTCAAATTTATCCTCGGCCATTGATGCAGAACCAACGAAACATAACGTTATGAACAGAACCAATGAAAGAGCTTTACGCTTCATGTCTACTTCCTCCTTTCCTTTTGAGTCTCCCGTCTAATCATAAAAGCAAATCGTTCGTCATTTTAGCGGGAACGATAGAACTAACCCGCTCGCGGTTACACTTTTGCCAGCTTTACCCGCTATTGCCCCCCGGCTCGGAATTTTAGACGCGTCGCCTACCGCGAGTCGGGTTGAGTGATGGGTTAGGTGTTTAAGTCGTCCCTGTCTTTTTAAAACTTCCATCCAAGGAGGTTATAGAAATCCAACCACCATATGAACGCAACAAGTGCTGCTGTAACAAGTGTATAGTGTATCCGATCCTTGAATGCCCAATATTTTTTCAGCCAAGCAAGTACAGCGAGAGGGATAACAAAAAGTGTAAGAATGGCTGCGATGACCGGCATAACGAGGAGCAAGATGAGCGGTGGAGGCACGGTAATGCTCGTGAAAAACCGCTCAACCAGATTGGTCTGGTTCATCATCATGGACAGAAGGAGCACAAATAATAACATCAGAATGGCAGCAGAACCTGCGATCCACCGTGCTGTTCGTCTGAGAGTCCGGATACCCCTCTCTTTCAGTTTTCGCCGCCTACTGATGATGGCCCGTACGGGCCAGATAAAAACCGATAGAAACACGGCCAGGCAGATGGTTTTCACCACATCGGTAAACCGGGTCGTTGCGCGAAGCGGAATCCGTTT
>NJBP01000007.1 GCA_005223085.1 Candidatus Aerophobetes bacterium Ae_b3b
CGTTCCATCTAATTCAATCATCAATTGATCGATCTCGGACTGATGGGTTGCATCCATCTCTTTAATCTTTGGATTAATAATCTCGTTAACATTCTTTATGGCCTTACCTACTCCTTTACCCATCCATTTTTTTCCTCCATCCCTTAGCTCCACCGCTTCATATGCTCCGGTAGAAGCTCCGGAAGGAACAGCTGCTCTACCAATAGATCCATCCTCCAGTCTTACCTCTACTTCCACGGTAGGATTTCCCCGGGAATCCAGGATCTGCCACGCCTCTACACCTTTAATATTTTTACCCATGGTAGCTAGACCTCCTCTATCCTTACCGGATCATGATCCTTGATGATTTTAAATCCCTCTGGATCTGTCTCTATTTTTCCCACAACAATCACCTCGCTGGCCGGTCTGATTTCCTCCCCCTTGCTTGCAGGAGTGGGACCAAAGAATATGCAAAGAGCACTCCCAGGGGGCCAAAAAGCTATATCCCCCCTGTCCACCACGTTTCTCTTCTCCCCTCCTGCCTGCTTTAAGGATACGGCAAAATAAATCTCATCCCCCCAGCGATTAGCAGAAGCCTCGATAGGAAGAGCTTCTACCAAAGCTTCTGCCATAGGCGAATTATTTAAGATGGCCATTCTTTCCACTGCACCTGCTTTTATCCTAATTCTTTTACTCATATCTTCCTCCGTTAACAAGACAACTCGGGATGTTTAAGGGGATGATGGTGGAAAGGATCCACGGGCAAGTTTGACTTTGTAATCCTTTAATTTTTTCTTAATCTCAGGTGATGATAAAGCCAGTATTTGAGCGGCTAACACGGCTGCGTTTTTTGCTCCAGCAGCTCCTAAAGCCATGCAGGCTACTGGCACCCCACTCGGCATTTGAACAATGGAATACAAGGAGTCCAGGCCTTGCAGGCTTGAGGTAAGAGGCACTCCAATTACGGGCAAGGTTGTATGAGCAGCCATTGTCCCGGGCAGGTGAGCTGCTCCTCCTGCTCCTGCAATAACCACCTTTATCCCCCGAGACTCAAGATGTTTGGCATAGTCCGAAGTTGCCTCAGGCGTTCGATGAGCAGAGAGAACTTTCACCTCATAGGAAATGGTAAACTCGTCGAGTAAAGTCAAGCAATTTTTCATAACCTCCCGGTCAGATTCACTGCCCATTACGACACTAACCCGAGTTTTGGACAACTTAATACACCACCTTATTAAGGGGATACTCAACAATTCCCTCTCCCCCTATTTTTTTAATTCTGGGGATTAACTGCCGAGCTTGAAACTCATCTAGGATTATCTCCACTGCCCACCATCCTTCTTCGCTGAGCTTAGAGATAGTCGGTTTTTTTAAAGCAGGCAGGACGTCAAGGAGTTTCTTTAGATTAGCCTGGGAGATGTTCATTTTTAAACCGACCTTTCCCATCCCATTTAGTGCTCCTTCTAAAAGAATAGCTATATTTTTAATCTTCTCTTTCTTCCAGGAATCAGTCAAAGAGAATGGATTAGCAATTAACCAGGTCGTTGACTCCAGTACCGTGTCTACTATACGAAGATTATGGGCCCTTAGGGATTCTCCTGTTTCGGTAAGCTCGACTATGGCATCTACCAGAGAGGGAGGCTTCACCTCGGTAGTTCCCCAGGAAAACTCTACCTCAGCGCTTACACCCTTTTCCTTTAAATAATTTCGGGTTACATTGACGAGCTCAGTAGCAATCCTTTTCCCCTCGAGGTCCTCTACCTGCTTTATTGGGGAATCTAAAGGAACGGCCAGAACCCATTTCACTCGATTTAGCCCCTGCTTGGAATAAATTAACTCCTTCACCCTCTTTACCACGGCTCCTCTTTCCAGAATCCAGTCATGACCAGCCAAACCTACATCCAGCATTCCCTTTTCTACATAAACCGGGATCTCCTGAGTCCGGATCAATAAACCCTCCAACTCTTCGTCATTTATGGAGGGAACATAGGACCTTTCCCCCCGGGTGATTTGATAACCGGCCCTGGCAAATAGATCAATGCTCATTTTCTCTAAACTTCCCTTGGGCAGTCCTATCTTAAGTTTTCGCATCTCTAACTACCTCTTATGGTAAACGCTGTTAGATGTTTACTATCTAACACGGTAAATCTTTAGCTTGACCGGGGAACATCGAGCAGCTTAATAATAGTTTCCACTTCTTGCTGATAGAAGACACTATCAATCACCACTATTTTATTACCCTGGCCAAAAATTTTACCCTTATCTGATAAAAGAACTCGAACCACTCCCTCTACCTTTTCGGCCTCAATATACTTTAATTCATAAATTCTTCTTTTCTTTTGTCTTTCGAAGGTATCTATTTTCTCAATCTCTTCTTTAATGAGCTCAAAAGGATAAGGACTCTCCTCTAAAGTAAGTAAATTCGAAACTTCATCTATACTTAAAATCCGGGCCGGGGGAGACTTCATTCTCTCTACTATTTCTATGACTTGAGGAAGAGAGGCGTACTTTAAATAGACAAAGTTCCTCTTCTTTTGCTTTTCAAAATCATCGAGAGCGGCCAGTCTTTCTCCAATCAGTTTCAGGTGATATTCGGAATCCACAGCAGACAGAGAGTTTTTCTCCAGGATAGCCTCAATGCTACCTTTATCGGACAAAAGGCTCTGCAGGTGCCTCGCTAGAGAGGAGTCCAGAGCATACTTTAACTGATAGACCATCTTCTTGGGTTGATAAGTGTCAAAACTGGCTACCATCTCTGTTATCTGAGGAAACCTCCATCCCCGAGCCGTAATTATGAGAGCATTCCTCTCTGGATTTACCCCCATGGTTGCTTTATCTGAGAGTAGCAGAGAAGAAGCCTTTTTAAATTCCTCGGATTGGAAAAGATCTTTTGCCCTTACATATTTTAGGGAATATAGCTCGGTCTTTTTCTGAGTCTCAAAGTTGTCCAGTTTTTTAATCTCCCCGGTTATTTGCTGGATCACCCAGTTATTGTCTACCACTACCAGGCTTTCTTCTTCCACGCGAATAGATCCCTGAGGAGAGAGGAATTTTTCCAGGAGAGAGATAACTTCGGCTTCCTTAACGTACTTTAAGGGAAAGACCTTTTTCTGAGGTATCTGATTGGACATCTCTACGGAAGATATAGCTTTTTCTATCTTAAAGACCTGATATGCCCCATCCTCCACCACCAAACTATTAGTCTTTTTGTCTATCTTGATAGAACCTCTTGAGGAAAGAAGAAGAAGAAGGGTCTCTTTAGTAGGTTCGGGAGAAGAGTAACGAAGGGGGAAGATCTTCTCTCTTCTCTGCTGTGGGTAAGTGCCAATTTTGGTGAGCACATCCTCAATGACCTTCATTTGATCTTCATTGTCCCTCACCAGAACTGAATTGGGAGGAGCCTCTTTAGGATTTATTTCCATCATCCCCTGGGGGCTAATGATCTCGCTTATCTGTCGAGCAACCTCTTCGGCGAGGGCGTAGCGGAAAGTGAAAATCCTTTTGGTTCTGCCCTCTATTTCTCTCGGTCTAAGGATATGGGGTTTTATGGTGATAAGAAGATTCCCGGAGGATTCGGTCTCCTTCCAACTCTTAAATAGATTTCCCAGGATGGGTAGACCAGAGAGAATAGGAAAGCGCGTTTGTACCCTGCTCTTTTTCTCGGTTTTTAACCCACCAATGATAATGGATTCCCCGCTTTTTACGGTAATGTTGGTGGGAGATACCTTTCGAAGAAATGTAGGCCGCTCTGGCCCAAATTCGGTAGTGTCATAGCGGGCTATCAATGGAACGATGACCATTTGGACCAGATCATCTCCGATTATCTTTGGCAGTACTTGAAGAACAATACCCACGGTAGCATACTCATAGATGTATTCTTCAGTGACCACTCCTTCTATGATCTCACGGTTAATTTTGGAAAGATAAGAAATATCTTTGACATCATAGATTCCTGCCACCTCTCCGCTCATGGTGGTTATCCGAGGTGCAGAGAGGACCCTGGCTTTTCCCTCCGAGATGAGGGTATTTAGAATAGCCTCAAATTTTTCTTCTCCGGTCAGGAGCCGATAAAATGTGAAAAGGAGCCCTCCTTTTTCCCTTTCTCCCACTTCGGAAAGTTCACTGGTTCCGTATTTCAACTCTGTTCCCTCTCCCGGTGTCTCGGAAGGAACTTTTACTCCGGTTAACCGCTCGAAATAAGTACCAAAAGTTTGGGCTACATCTTCACTGAGTTCCAGTACTCGGGCTTCAATTTGAACTTGCCGGATTTCCATAGGGAATTGAGGAATCATCCTCTCTATGTCTTGCAGTTTTTCCCGAGTTGCTTTAACGGTTATCCTGCCAGTAGACGTATCTACTAAAATAGAGGATTGGCTAAAAGCCTTAACCGCGCAAAAGAAGAATATTGTGGAGAAGACCAATATTTGCACCATATTAATTTTACGCATTATATATCTCCGCTATTATTTTTCTTCATTTGTGGGTCGGTCATTTTACCGGTCCTATCTTTCCCAAATCAATGGTCAGGGAAGGAACCTCCATCTCCATCCATTTACCTTCTTCTTTCTTTAACTCTATTCCCTGGATCTCCTCCGGTTTTACCCCCAGCATATTGGCTATGGCAATGGCTATACGTTCCAGGGAACCCTCTTTGATGTAAAATGTCCTCACCGCAACTTCCTCAGCTCGGACGTTCATCTCCTTTACTACCTCATCAATCTGGAGTATCTGTCTTTTTAGATCCGTTACATAGATTATATTATTTTCCACTTGAGTTTTATTCTCGGAAGGATTGCTCTCTTCGGGACTACCCATTCCCTCCTGAGGAATTATGATATAGTCCCTGGTACTGCTTCTACTTTGGGTTTCTTCAGAATAGGGAAGACGAATCTTTCCGTATTCACTTATTACACCTTGAAGCTCAGATTCAGCTTCCTGGGTCGTTAAGTATTTAAGGAAGAATCTCCTGGTTACCAGTTGACCTTCCAGGATGTCTGTTTGTTTGACTAATCCATCTATACGCTTCAGATTTTTCGCTACGTCAACTACCACCAGGCTGGAGGTCTCCTCTTGTTCATCTACTTTGCCCTGGTCAGAAAGAAGGTCCTCCACTTTTCCCTTAACCTCAGAAAGAAGAGCAAACCTGATCTCATAAGTTTTCTTCTGGGGCTGGAAGGTATCGAGCTTGGCCACCATCTTTTCGATCTGCGGAAGGTGGTAGGAGGTATCTTCCACGGTAAGAGTAGAGCTGGAGGGATCTCTCTTGAGCGTCCCTTGAGGTGAGAGGTCTTCTTTAACCACCTCGGCCACCTCCTCGAGGCTCAGATACCGGATGAAGAATTTTTTCTTCCTCATCTGCTTGGAGGGAGTATCCAGATCAGCAAGGAGATCTTCTATTTTCTTCAGGTTATAGGGAGTAGCCGTGACCACGACCTGATTTTCGGCCTCATTCACCTCTATCTTTCCCTTATCGGAAAGATAAAGGCGAGCAATTTTGGCTGCTTGAGGAGCCAAGGCAAACTTGAGGGTAAAAAGCTTCTGTGATGGTCGGAAATAATCCAATTTTGAGATAAGCTGCCCTGTCCTCATAAGATTATACCTAGTATCGGTGATGAGAAGAGAGTTGGTAGAGGAGTCGGCCTCTAGTTTACCCAGCCTGCTTAGATGGGGCTGGATAAGGGGAAAGATAGCCTCTGCCTGCACAAACTTCAAGCTAAAGCTCTGGGTAGAAAGCTGTCTGGCCGGCTCATCCAACTTTAAGATAGAGGCCGCTATCTCCTCCATCCTCTTTGGCTTATCGGTGATGAGGAGGCTGTTGGTCTCCTGGTTTAGCTCCATCTTTCCTACCTCGGAGAGAAGGGGCTTGAGGGAGCTAACTACCTCACCCACCAGAGCAGACTTGAGGGTAAAACTCTGGCTAAGAAGAGGAATGGGGCTGACCCTGATGATATTACCCATAACCTGGTACTCATAGTTATGAGGCTCAAGGATGATCTCAAGAGCCTTTAAGATAGGGATGGGTCTTTCAAAGCGAGCGCTGATCTTACCTTTAACCTCAGGGGGAGCGATTATGTTAAGGCCGGTCTTGGTAGAAAGAAGAGCTAGGGCCTCTTTTAAATCTACCCCCTTAAAGTCAAAAGGAGGAATGAGCTGATTTTCTATGGTGTCCAGCTCTTTAATGAGCTTATCTAAGATTTTTAGGTTTTTTCTTACATCAACTACCACCAGGCTGGAGGTCTCCTCTTGTTCATCTACTTTGCCCTGGTCAGAAAGAAGATCCTCTACCCTGGTAGCTACCAGGGAAAGGGGAGCAAAGCTGATCTTATAGATTCTTTTCCGGGGCTGGAAAGTATCGAGCTTAGTCACCATCTTTTCTATTTGGAGAAGGTGGTAGGAGGTATCTTCCACAGTAAGAGTAGAGCTTGAGGGATCTCTCTTGAGCTTGCCCTGGGGGGAGAGACTTTCTTTAACCACCTCAGCCAAATCTTTTAAGCTCATATACCTGATGAGGAATTTTTTCTTTTTCATCTGCTTGGAGGGAGTATCCAGCTCAGCAACAAGATGGTCGATCTTCTCCAAACTGTAGGAAGAGGCCTTGACCAGAATCTCATTTTTATCTTCTCTCACCTCGAGATCACCCTCAGGAGTAAGGTAGCCGGAAATGAGCTTCGCTACCTCAGAAGCTAGAGCAAACTTTAAGCTAAACAGCTTCTCTTGGGCTTTGAAGTGGTCCAAAGATAAGATGACCTCCTCGATTTTGCTGAGACTGTATCTGGTATCGGTAATGAGAAGGCTATTGGTAGAAGAGTCAACCTCTAGTTTACCCACCCTGCTTAGATGGGGCTGGATCAGAGAAGAAATAGCCTCTGCCTGGATAAACTTCAAGCTAAAGCTCTGGGTAGAAAGCTGTCCGGCTGGCTCATCCAACTTTAAGATAGAGACCGCTATCTCCTCCATCCTCTTTGGCTTATCGGTGATGAGGAGGCTGTTGGTCTCCTGGTTTAGCTCGATCTTTCCTACCTCGGAGAGAAGAGGCTTGAGGGAGCTTTCTATCTCACTAGCTAAGGCAGACTTTAGGGTAAAACTTTGGCTAAGAAGAGGGATGGGGCTGACCCTGATGATATTGTCCACGATCTCGTACTCATAGTCATAAGGCTCAAGGATGATTTCAAGAGCCTTTAAGACAGGGACATTTTCAAAACGAGCAATGGGAACCCTACCCTGAACTTCCGGGGTGACAATTATATTCAACCCTGTCTTAGCAGAAAGGATATCCAATAAGTCATTCAAATCTATATCCTTAAAATCAATAGAAATAGAAATTGAGTCATAAGGAATGCCTTCAGCGTGACCGAGCAAGGCTGCGTTAATCAATCCTCCAAGAAATCCCAGCAGCACCAAAACCAAAAGTAATTTTCTCATTCTCTCATCCTTAGCTTAACTATTTTCTTTTCGCCAACTAGGGTAACCTCGCCCTTTTTGGCCTCGAGCTTAAATACTTGAAACTCTCCGATCCGATCACCCTTTTTCACAATCCATTTCCCATCTTTTCCCTCAATTAAAGCAAAAACCCCTTTTTTATCCCATACCAGCCCGATCAATCTATATCCTGACTCTGTTACTATTTTTTTTGGCCTGGATTTTTCCACTTCTTGCCTGGTTTCTGGTACTTGCGGTCTTGTCTCCATGCTTTCTTCAACTACTACTATCTTTTCTTTAGTCACTAAAGGAATAAAAGGATCCCGTAACCCCTCGCTGTTGTACAAAAAAATTGGCGGTAAGAAGGACTCTATTTCGATGTCCCTTTCCTCTCCTTTCAAAGCAAAGCACCCATAGAAAGAAATGCTCATCATTACCCCGGCACCTAAGACAATCGAAGAAATTATCTTTCCCTTCATTCCTCTTTTTCTCGACTCCGTCTTGGCGTCTCTTTTGCAGATTGAGAACTTGAAATTTTGGGGGTCTTTTCGGCAGTTAACTCTGCTTTAGACTTGTATAAGGATAAAAGAAGATCTACCTCCACCGTATATTTCTCTTTCTCCTCAAGACTCTGCTCCCCTTTCCTTATCCCTCGCATTTTAATCTCATCAACCCATAGACCCATTATCCTACCTCTTTTATCCATGGCGGATAGAAGCATACCCAGGGCATGATAGGTAGAAAACAAATGAATTCTCACCGGAATTCGATTGTAATATTGCCCCCCTATAACCTCCTCAGGAACTATCTTCACATAATCAATCCCATATTTCTTCGACATCCGACCCAATTCTTGAAACACAGAAAAACTTTCGTCTTCCTTTACCAGGTAGCTCTCCAGAGAAGTCAGCTTTAAGGTTATCGCCTGGTACTTCTCTTTTAACTTTTCATATTCAACCACTTTCTCCTTAATCTGTAGAACTCTTAGATTGGCCCCCTTCACCTCTTGGTTTATTTTTTCAACAAGTTTAGCTTGAGGATAGTAAAATCCCCAATAAAAAAAGGCAATGACCCCGAGAAAGATCCCCAATCCAACTACTATTCTACCCCTTAGCGTGAAAATCAAACTATAGTCCCTTCTTGAGAGGAACAGGTCCCCTCAGCTTACAACTAATGGCAAAATCCATTACTTCTCTTTTCTCCATGGTTCTCTTGGTCATTCCCAAGAGAGCTACTTCTGTAAAAAGAGGTGACTTGATTAAATTTTCCATAAACTTACCCATATCAATGGTTTTACTGAGGCTACTTCCCTCAATGGCTAAAATCTGTTCTTTTCCTTGAGTCTCTTTAGTGAGTTCAGTGAGCCAGATTTTCTCGGGTAAAGCTCGGCTTATTTCATACAACACCTGTGACCAAGGAGACCGTGAGACGATTAAATTTTCAATCGAGGTCAACCTTGCCTGAAGTTCGCTCTCTTCACGCTTTAATTTTTCCAATTCCTGCAGGACCGGTCGGTATTTTCTTAGTGTTAGTTGTTCCAACTCTAATCGCCGTTTTGCTGCTGGGAGCTCATCTCTCAGGGGGAGAAAAAGAAGAACACAGATCAGGACACTGAACAGAATAGAAATTGATACAAAAACTACAAAAGCGCCAATTTTTTTCTTTTCGATTAGCTCTCTTGGTAATAGATTTATCCTGATCAAATTTGCTTCACCTCCTGAAGAGCAAAACCTAAGGCTACAGTAAACATAGGACCAACTCTAGCCAGGTAGTCTAGTTGAAACTTTTTCGACTCATAGGTAATTTTGGCGAAAGGGCTGATTATTTCGACCGGGAGTCCCAATTCTTGCGACAAAAATTTGTCTATATTGCGCAGCTGTGCAGTACCTCCACTCAAGACAACTTTTTTTATGGGTCTTCCCTCTCTCTGGGAAGCGTAATACTCAAAGGAGTGAATTATTTCCTCTACCAGATCTTCCATAGATTTCTTGATTACCTGATCTACCAGAGATTTGTCTACTTTCTCTTTTGTGCTAAGTTCTTTCAGTCCATCATTAAGGTCAACTTCTCCTTCACTTCCATTTGAGGTCACAAGTCCGTATCTCTGCTTTATCTGTTCCGCCGTCGCAAAACTAGTACCTATTTTCTCAGCTATAGTCTCAGTAATGTGAAATCCACCCAGGTTCACGTCTCTAATCAAAGAAGGGCTGCCCTTATCCAGAAGAACAATACTAGTTGTACTATGTCCAATCTCGAGAATTGCTATCCCATCGGTTTCGTCCAGATTAGATAACTGAAAAACATTAAATAGAGAGACAGTATTTACACCTATGGCTTTAGGAGAAACCCCTGCTTGGCGCAGAAGCCAAAGATGCTTCTCAATGGTTTCACGTTTTACTCCTACCAATATCACCGCCATTTCCTCTCTTTTTTCTTGGGAAAAACGTTGATTAAGAACATGGTATCCTAGATAAACTTGATCCATAGAATAGGGGATATACTCTTCTGCCTGCCATTTGACAGCCTGGGAAATTTCTTTTTCTGTTATCAGGGGCAGGGTTATCCTTCTCACAATGACCGACTCCCCTCCCACGCCTGAGACAACTCGCCTGGTATTAATCCCATATTTGTTGATGAGATCCTTAATGACTTTTACAATAATTTTTTCTCTCTCGGTAGGGCCATAATCTTCAAATGGTATCTCTAATTTGGCTAATTTCCTTAGCTGGTAGCCGTTTTTTCTGTGAGTTAACTCCACCGCTTTCACTGCCCCCATACCCACCTCAAGGCCAACAATCACCTTTGCCATTTTATCTCCATGACCACTTAGTTCACAAAAGTGCTACCAGAGTTCAAAATCAAAGTCACCGGTCCGTCATTGTCAACTTTTATCCTCATCTTAGCACCGAATTTCCCTTCTTTAACCACGGTCACCTTTTCCCCCATTAATGCCAAAAATTTAAGATAAAATCTCCTGGCTAAATCTGGTGGAGCTGCCTCCATGAAATCAGGACGAAGGCCTTTTCTGCAATCTCCATAAAGCGTAAATTGCGGAATAACGAGAACCTCTCCTTTCACCTGCGCAAGGGACAAATTCATTTTATCTTTTTCATCAGCGAAAATACGAAGATTAGCTATCTTCTCAGCTAAATACTGCACATCTACCAACTGATCTTTCCTCCCAACACCCAAAAAAACAACCATCCCTTTCCCAATAGATCCCACTAACTTTCCATTTACCTCGCACGAAGCTTCTCTTACTCTCTGGACTACCGCCCGCATAAACAGACCTCACTCCAGGGTCTCTTTGGTAGAAGGAACTTCTCTCCTTCTGTGCTCACGGCTTGTTGCTTCATCTAAACTTAGGGCAAAAGCTTTGAAGATGGCTTCCATTAAGTGATGAACACCATTCCCATAACAGAGATTGATGTGGAGGGTAATACCAGAATGGGATGAGAAACCCTGGAAGAATTCCTTGGCTAGTTCAAGATCGGAGACTCGCGATTTCGCCTGCGAGGGAAAATTGAAAACCAGGAGCGGCCTACCACTAACATCCAGCGCTACCTGTACCAATACCTCGTCCATAGGAACGAAACAATTCCCGTATCTCCTTATTCCCTTTTTTTCTCCCAAGCCATTTTTAACTGCTTCTCCTAGACAAATACCGACATCCTCCACCAGATGATGATAATCAATCTGAGTATCACCCTTGGCAGATATCTCGAGATCAAAAAAACCGTGGTAACAGAAAAGAGAAAGCATATGATCCAAGAAAGGATAAGAAGTGTTAATCTTCGACTCCCCCTTTCCATCAAGGTCTAGTAAGATTCTGATCTCGGTCTCTTTGGTTTTCCTTTCTACCTTAGCTTTTCGATCAATCATGGGACTCCCGGATTCTAACTTTGATAATGGATTTGGTATCTTCATCTACTCTGAACCTCTCGTCAATTCGATAACCGACTATCCACACTAATTTGTCCTTGCTGATCAGAAGAGGGATTCTTTTCCTCTGCTCCAAAGGAATCTTAACATCAATAAAAAAATCCTTAATCTTTTTGCTTCCCTTCATCCCCAAAGGATGAAATCGGTCACCATCTTCTCGTGTTCGCAGGTAGAGAGGTTTTTCAAGTTTATCCAAATCAAACCAGGCCTCTGGTTCTGGGAAATCACTGATTTGATCTGATTTGATCTTCTTGACTGAAGCTAAAGACCGGAGACTACCCCAACGTCCCGAGGAGATGAACTGCTGCCCCAGTCTCTTCGGCCGATCTTTCTGGGGAGAGACCTCGGATGAGGCAGAGATTAACTCCGTATCCAACGCTAGATTTAACTCTGTAAGCTTAGTCGTTCCCGGAATAACTAGATTACGAACGAAAGTCAAACTTTTCTCTTTTCCTTTCTTAATCAACAAATTCCCGTAGCGGTGTCGAATCGCCAAGCCGTGAGGAAGATCCAATTGCCCAGGCTTCTTGGTTTCATATAACTCGACAATCGACACAATGTGATCAAAGGCAATCTCCTTCAAATCCCCCTTAATTTTTTCAATGGCTTTACGAAGAACCCTCCTTTGCAAAGCTGGGTGTAAACAAGACAATTTCTCCTCGTTCAAAACTAATCCCTCACTTCTTTTCTCCTCCAGAACTGATCTAAACACCCTCTCAGTTTCTTTTTTAAGATATTCACTATCCTGCCTGAGGAGATTGGTGGTTTGAAAGAGAATCCTTTCTATTTGATCACCATACTCTTGAGAAAGATAGGGAATCAAGTTAAGGCGGACCCGGTTGCGAAGAAAAGAAGTCTCCATATTAGAGGAATCGAAGCAGGGTTGGAGGCTATTCTCCCGACAGTAGTCTTGAATCTCTCCTCGAAAAACCTCGATTAGGGGACGGATGATCTTATCCCTGATCGGCGGTATCGCCGAAAGGCCATCCAGGCCAGAGCCTCTCATTAGCCTCATCAGCAGGGTCTCTGCCTGATCAGACGCGGTATGAGCCAAGGCGATCTTGCTCGCTCCCATCCGATTAGCAACCTCTTCGAGAAAATCGTATCTTGCTCGTCGGCCGGCCTCTTCCAGCGAAAGCCTCTTTTCTTTGGCCAGTGCTGACACATTGAACGTATCAGAGATCACGGGGATTCCTAGTTTGGAGGCAAATTTTTTCACCCATTCCGCTTCCAAATCTGCCTCTCTCCCTCTTAACCCATGATTGAGATGCGCCACCGATAGCCGCAAATCATACTTGGGTCTCAGCCTGAAAAGAAGATCAAGCAAAGTGGCAGAATCAGGGCCACCCGATACGGCCACCACCAACCTGGTATTTGAAGTAAGCATTTGGTATTTTCTGATAGTGCCTTGGACCTTTTTTAGTAAAATTTCAGTGATTGGCATTTTTCAAGGTTCTTTTACTTCTTAATTCTTAATTCTTACTTCAACTTACCCAGACGTTGTCTGATGACCTTTGCCCTTAATTCGTCGCGGTCTAAGGGAGCCATCTCCTTTCCTTCTTTAACCTGAAGCTGAGCGGGGGTAATCATGAAAAACAGCTCATTTAGAACCTGAACATTAAGTTGCGGGAATAAATTTAAACTGACTCCGAGTCTTAGCTTTGAGAGCAAGCTTATCGCCTCTTCTGAGCGCAAAAGGTAAGCGCTAACTAAAGTTCCGTAGGCCCTTCCCATCTGATCTCTAAGCTGAATTCCGTCTCGTCTAAGTAAAATATCCCGGGCCTTTTTTTCCTGTCCTACCACTTGTCGGGTCACGCTTTCCACATGGTCCACAACTTCCTCCTCCCTTGAACCCAGAGTGACCTGATTCGATATTTGGAAAAAATCACCTTGAGATTTGGTCCCTTCCCCATACAGTCCTCTTGCTACCAAACCCAATTTGGAGATGTTCTTCATTAATTCATCAATCTTATGAGTAACTGCCAAGGCAGGTAGATGTAACATGCACGAAGCTCTCATTCCGGTACCCGTATTGGTGGGGCAGGAGGTCAGGTAACCCCATTGAGGCAGAAAGGCATAATCTAAATTCTGTTCTAACTCATCGTCTATTTTATCAGTCAACCGCCAGGCATCCATTAACTGAAGCCCGGAAAGAATGCTCTGGAGACGTAGATGATCCTCCTCATTCACCATCAAAGAGATCATCTCCCTTTTTTCAGTGATCAAAAACCTATGAGGCCCTCCAGAACTAAATTCGGGGCTGATGAGGTGCCTTTCTAAGAGAAATCTTCTCTCGGTGGAAGAAAGTTCGCTCATCTTGATCAGGCGACTATTCTTTAGATAATGAGACCTCTTTACAGCATTGAGAACTTTATCGGAAACGTCCTTCAATACAGAATCGTGAGCCCAAGGAGGAAAGGTAAAACCTTCTAGGTTGCGTGCCAGTCTAACCCGACAACTAAAAACAATTTCTGCCTCCGGTCCATCTGCTCTTGACCATTGACTGGCTGAATTGGCCATCTCTTGAAGAATCATTTCTCTCTTTCTAACCTACGAATTTCATCTCTCAGTTTAGCTGCCCTTTCATACTCTTCTTTTCTCACCAGGATTTCTAGCTCCTTGCGCAACTCATAAATCCGTCTTTCCTTTTGGTCCTCCACTTTTCCTTTTTTAGGAACCTTGCCGGAATGGCGAACTTTGCCCTGAATTCTCTCGAGAAGTGGAGTCAGATATTCCTCAAGCTCCTGATAACACAATCCACAGCCTATTTTCCCCTTCCTCTTTATATCCCCATAGCTTAATCCACAATGCGAACAGGTGACAGAAGCCTCTTCAGAAAGTGGAACTTCAAGCTCGGTTAATCCTGCCATAAGATCAGACAGAGAAAAACTGGGCATAAAAAATGTCTGACCTAATCCTTTCTTTTGGGCGCAGATTTCACATAAGTGAAGTTCTTTCACCTGTCCATTTGTCATTTCCTGGAAATGAAATGTAGCTTCTCTCTCTCCGCAAACCTGACAGATCATTTTCTTCTTAGGTACGATTATTGTCTTTTTTTTTGCCGATCAATCCCCATCATCTCTCCTATTCTACTAGAAATTGAGGCTATGTCAACTTTTCTACCACACTCGATGCTTGCCGTATTCTACCCTCATCAGACACAGACCCTGTGGCGGAGCTGTGGGGCCAGCCATCCTTCTATCCCTGGCCTCCAAAATTTCTTTCATCTCCAGAGGTACCATCTTCTTCCTACCTATCTCAACCAGGGTGCCTACCATGTTTCGAGCCATTTTATAGAGAAAACTATTAGCCTCAATATAAATGACAATAAATTTTTTCCTCTTAAAAACTGAGAGCTTTTTTATTTCTCGGAGGGTTGAAGAGGTTGAACTTCCCTGTGATTGAAATGATAAAAAATCGTGTTCGCCTATCAGAAACTTACCTGCCTCTCTCATTAGGTCTGGGTCCAAATTAAAGGGAACCCACCACACGAAATTACGGTAGAAGGGAGAAAGAAAGCTGCTGTTATAGATTAAGTACCTATAAACTCTTCTTAGGGCAGATTTTCGGGCGTGAAAGTCCATATCTACCTGATGCACCTTCTTGATTCTTATATCTTTAGGTAAATAACTATTTAAAGCGGGTTGGATGGAAGTGGAAGAAATCGAGGCCTGAGTGAAAAAATTTACTACCTGACCTTGGGCATGAACCCCGGCATCAGTCCTTCCAGCAGCCACTGTTTCTATTCTTTCTCGAAAAAGGGGAAATAAACTGTCTTCCAGTGTAGTCTGGATAGTAGGAAGTCGGGGTTGTTTTTGCCATCCATGATAAGAACTGCCGTCGTACTCTAAAATGAGCTTTATGTTATGCACTCTTTGCTCAGCTTCAGCAAACGTGACTATTCAGCCCTATCATAATTTCATAGTTTTTTCTGTTATTTCATCAAGTTTTTCTTTTTGATTCATTTCTGCGTACTCTGCGATCTCGGCGGTGAATAGTCACCATCAGACTAACTGCACTTTACACATCAGAGCGTCGTCTCCCTGACGATATCTAAGTTTGATTACTCGTATGCAACCTCCTTTACGATCCCTGTATCTGGGACCAATGATATCAAAGAGTTTCTTTATCACTTTCTTGTCTCGGATAAACTTTAATACACTGCGTCGATGATGAACAGAATCTTCCTTAGCTAAAGTGATTACTCTCTCACAAAATCTAGCGGCTTCCTTGGCTTTAGCCTCGGTAGTAATAATTTCTTCATGGAAAAGTAAGGATCTGACCAAATTGGCTAACAGCGCCTTTCGATGAGCCTTATCTCGTCCCAGCTTTTTCTGCTTTCTCTTGTGCCTCACTTATTTCCCCTTCACTTAAACTTAAACCGCATTCTGCTAATTTCTTCTCTAACTTTTGTAGCGACTTCTCCCCAAAGTTTTGAATCTTCAAAAGCTCCTTGGAGCTCTTTTCCACCAAATCACCTATTTTTTTTATCCCTGAACTTCTCAAAGCTTTAACGGGTACAGCAGAAAGTCCTAATTCTTCAACTGACTGCTCCAGCAGCTTCTTTTCGCTCTCTGCTTTCTTTCCTTTCGGGGGTTCGGCCATGAAAAATCCCAGATATTCAGTCAAAATTCTTGCAGCCTCCCCGACTGCATCATCAGGTTTAACCGTGCCATCAGTAAAAATTTCTACAATGAGTGAATCGAAACTCGTCTTTCGTCCAATTCTAGCTGGTTTTACTTCGCACTTCACTCTCTTAACAGGGCTAAAAATGGAGTCCATGGGTATAGTTCCTAATGGCTGATCGGAATCTCTGCTCTCGTCCATAGTTGCATAACCTCGACCCTTAGCCAAGGTAATCTCCATTGTCAGATGGGTTTCTTTGTTATCGAGAGTGGCAAGGTATAGGTCTGGATTAACAATTTCTACCTCGCTATCCGCCTTTATATGGGAGGCCTTCATTTCAAGGGGACCTCTCACATCCAAAAAGACCTTTTTCTCTCCATCAACAAATAACTTTACCCTAATTCGTTTTAAATTTTGGATGATCTGCAGCACGTCTTCTTTCACTCCAGAAATTGTGGAAAACTCATGAGAAACACCTTCAATTTTAACCGCCCTGACCGCGGCTCCCGAGATAGAAGAAAGTAGTATCCGTCGAAGGGAATTACCTAAAGTGATACCATACCCTCTCTCCAAGGGCTCAATAATGAATCTACCGTAGGTGTCAGAGAAGGTCTCCCTTTCAATCACGACCTCTTTTGGCTTTATTAATTGCCTCACTCTGGCCTCCTTGCATCAGACATCAATAACTAAAGATTTATAGATTTCTTCCTTTTTTCCTAATTCCTGACAACTGGTTCTTAGTTACTCACTGATAACAATTATCTTGAATAATACCCTACTACTAAAGGTAAATCAATTTCCTGATCTAATTCTTCAGAGAGGGGTAACCGTCTTACCATTCCGTTGAGGGATTTCTTATCTATTTCCAGCCATCCTGGAAGGGCTTTCTTTTGAGAAACCTTCAGAATCTCTTTCATCAAGGGAAGCTTTTTACTCTTTTTTTTAATCTCAACCACGTCCCCTTCCTTTATGAGATAGGAAGGAATATCCACTGCCCGGCCATTCACTAAAAAATGACCATGATTGACCAACTGTCGGGCTTGTGACCGGGAAAAACTGAATCCCAATCGGTATACCACATTATCTAACCTTCGCTCCAAAAGTCGCAGAAGTTCTTCCCCAGTAATATTTGAAGATCTTTCTGCCATTCGGTACCATCTCTCAAACTGACCCTCCAACATCCCATATTTCCACTTCACTTTTTGCTTTTCTTTGAGTTGCTGGCCGTATTGAGACAATCTCCTTCTCCTTAAGAAACGTTGAGGTTTTCTCTTTTCTAAACTACAGTTATCCGTGTAGCATTTTTCTCCTTTAAGGAAAAGCTTAAGATTTAACGCCCGACATCTCTTGCATTTACTCTCTTTGTGCAATGGCAAACGACTCCTCCTTTGACTTATACCTTCCTTTTCTTGGGAGGACGGCATCCATTATGGGGAATAGGAGTTGCTTCTTTGATCGAGATAACTCTTAATCCTGCGGCTTGTAGAGTTCTGATGGCAGTCTCCCTGCCGGATCCTGGACCTTTTACCACCACTCTCACTCGCCCCAATTGAAACCCTTCCTTAGCTTTTCTTGCTACTTGTTCTGCCGTCTTCTGAGCAGCGAATGGAGTACCCTTCTTTGTGCCCTTAAAACCCGCCTCTCCTGCCGAGGACCAGCAAAGAACATCCCCGTTAAGATTGGTCATAGTAATAATGGTATTGTTGAAGGTGGAATGAATGTAAGCCATCCCTTCTTCAACTTTGATTCTCTTCTTTTTCTTGGTAATCTTTTTTCTTTTTTTTGGCATTTCTGACCCCTATTTCACTCCCTTCTTTTTGGACCCCACTGTCCTTCGCCGTCCCTTACGGGTTCTGGCATTACACCTTGTTCTCTGCCCCCTTACTGGAAGTCCTTTCTTATGGCGAATTCCTCGATAGCAGCCAATATTTATTAATCTATTTATGTTCGAGCTAATTTCTCTTTTCAGATTTCCTTCTATTTTGTAACCACTTTCTATAATCTTGCGAAGTTCATTTACCTGAGATTCAGTTAAATCTCTCACCCTGAGGCCGGAGTCAATTTTAGCCTTTGAAAGAATTTCTTCCGCCAATGACTGCCCAATTCCAAAAATAGCGGCCAGACCAATGTTTATCTTTTTATTAGACGGAAGTTCTACTCCGGTAATTCGAGCCATTTTGACCTCCCTTCATCCCTGACGCTGTTTGTGTTTGGGATTTTCACAGATAACCCGCAGAACTCCTTTTCTTTTCACTATTTTACATTTTTTACATAATTTTCTTACCGAAGATCTAACCTTCACTTACCTTTTCCCTCCCTATAGACAATCCTACCCCGGGAAAGATCATAGGGAGAGATCTCCAAGCTAACTCTGTCGCCCGGAAGTATTCTAATAAATCTCATTCTCATCTTCCCGCAAACGTGGGCTAAAACCTTACGACCATTAGGTAGCTCTATCCTAAATGTAGCATTGGGTAAGGTTTCAACCACAATCCCCGAAGTCTTTATCAGTTCCTCCTTAGCCATCCGGTCCCTCCCCATTAGTGAACATCTTCAACCCTCTGTAAAAGGTCTACTATACGGTGAAAAACTTCCTGCGGGCTCCTTTCTCCCGAAACACTAAGTAGAATCCCTTTTTCCTTGTAATAATCAATTAAAGGAAGAGTATGCCTTAAATAAACCTTTAGCCTTTCCTCGATTGCATCGGGATTATCATCACTCCTCTGAGAAAGGCGGCTTCCACAATCTTTACAGACCAGTGGTTCATCTACAAAGTGATCTACATTATAGGTCTTGCCACACTCCGGACAAATCACTCGCCCATTTAAGCGGTCAATCACTTCATTATGATTGACCTCTAAGTTAATTACCAAATCGAGCTTTTTATTCTCGGCCTCCAGAAGCTCATCCAGTTCCTCTGCCTGGATTATGTTACGAGGAAAGCCATCCAGAAGGAATCCAGAGGCTCCCCCCCTAATCTTATTTTTTATGAGGTCTAGAATAATGCGGTCAGGGACAAGCCTACCTCGTAGCATAAAGTCCTGGGCCTGTTTGCCTAAAGAGGTCTCTCTCCTGACTGCCTCCCTCAATAAATCTCCCGTAGCTACATGAGTCAACCCAAACTCACCTTCTATTTTTTTAGCTTGCGTTCCTTTTCCTGCTCCGGGTGGACCCAATAAAACTATGATCAAGGCTAGCCCCCTCCCTTCATAAATCCCTTATAGTGCCGCATTAATAGATGAGATTCCAATTGCTGTACGGTATCCAGAGCCACTCCCACGGCGATGAGAATAGAAGTTCCTCCAAAGGGGAAACTATTAAACAAGAGCTTTTGATTGATTAATAGAGGTGTTATAGCAATAAAGGCGAAAAAAAGAGCACCCACAAAGGTGATTCGAGTAAGTACACCCGTGATATAATTAGCTGTGGGTTTCCCCGGGCGAAGACCGGGAATAAATCCTCCGTATTTGCGCATATTATCTGCTACCTCAACCGGATTGAAAACCACCGCCGTGTAGAAGAAAGTAAAGAAAATAACCGCCAGGGCATATAAAACATAGTACAAAAAAGCACCAGGATTTAGCCAGCCGGCAATGGTCTGAAACACGGGGTTAGGAACAAATCTAGCTAAGGTGCTGGGGAGTAATAAAACAGATATGGCAAAAATTATGGCAATAACTCCTACCCCTCCGATACGGATAGGAAGATATGTAGTTTGCCCCCCATAGACCTTCCTTCCCACTATCCTTCGAGCATAGCGAATGGGAATTCTTCTCTCCCCTTCATAGATAAGTACCACCGCTGCTGTTATCATTACAGCAATGATACTGAAAAGAAAAAGCATAAAAGGGGTAAGTTGTCCAGTTCGCAGTATATTCAGAATATTTCCACTCATTGGGCGTATCTGCGCTACAATCCCAGCAAAAATAATCAAGCTTATCCCATTTCCTATACCCCTTTCGGTAATCTTTTCTCCTAACCACATTATGAAAATGGTACCGGTAGTTAAAGTTACCACGGCAGGGAGCAAAAAACCAACTCCCTGAATCACCACAAAGGCCCCGTTATTGATACTCTGAATCCAGTAACATAGGCCCATCCCCTGAATGCCGGCAATGGGCAAAGCGAAATATCTGGCAATCTGGGTAATCTTTTGTCTCCCTTCTTCTCCCTGTTTGCTCAACTCCGCCAGGCGAGGTATAGCTACCGTTAAAAGCTGCATAATAATAGAGGCACTAATGTAAGGCATTATGCCCAGGGCAAAAACAGACATTCGCCGTAAGGCTCCTCCAGCAAAAATATTCATCAGTCCGAATGCTCCCGTTTGAAAGATATTGCTTCGAAGCAGGGCCTCCATATTTACTCCAGGGACAGGAATAAATGAACCTAGCCTGAAAACCAAAAACATAGCCAAGGTAAAAAGAATCCTGTATCGAAGTTCGGGAATCTTAAAGACATTTTGAAACTTTCCCAACATCATATTATCTCTATCTCACCTTTGGCTTCTTCAATCTTTTCTTGAGCCTGCTTGGAGAAATGATGAGCCTTTACCCTTAAAGGCCGACTCAATCTTCCTCGACCTAAAACTTTAATTTTTCCCCGTCCTTTCACCAGTCCCGAAGCTCTTAGAATCTCGGGGGTTATTATTTTTTCACGGTTAAAGATATTTAAATCATCAATGTTTATTATGAGGTCTTTTTGCTTAAAGCGGCTCTTGAAGCCCCTTTTGGGAACTCTTCTTACCAGGGGCATCTGACCACCTTCAAACCATTTGTGGATCTTACTCCGGGCTTTTTGACCTTTATGTCCCCTGGTAGAAGTTTTTCCATGCCCCGAACCAGGACCCCTGCCTACCCTTTTTCTAGGGTGAGTAGATCCTGAAGACGGTCTTAATATTGACAGATCCACTATTTTTTCCCTTTCCGCAGCTCAAAAACTTTCTGGGGATCTTTTAACTGCTTTAACCCCTCCAGTGTGGCCTTAGCCACATTTAGAGAATTGTTACTCCCCAGAGATTTGGTCAAAACATCTTTTACTCCAGCCAATTCCACCACTGCCCTTACTGCTTCACCGGCAATTATCCCAGTTCCCGGACAGGCGGGTTTAAGGAGAACCCTCGATGCTTCATATTTTCCAATAACCTGGTGAGAAATGGTATTATTTTTCAGAAAGACATAGATTAGACTTCTTTCCGCCTTTCTTCGTCCCTTACCTATAGCCTCAATCAACCCTTTTGCTTTACCTAAAGCCACACCTACCCGTCCATTTCGGTCACCTACCACCATTAAAGCATTGAAACCAATAGTTCGACCACCTTTAACTACAGTAAAGACTCTCCTTACCCTTATCAGCCTTTCTTCGATCTCCCCAATTCCTTCTTCTACCTTTTTATCTTCCTCTACAGTTTTTTCCACTCTTAGCACTCCTTAACAGCATTGAGGCAGGAGGTCTCTGTCTGGTTAAAACTTAATTCCCTGGCCCCGCATTCCTTCTGCCAAAGCCTTTATCCGTCCATGATAAGGATAACCGCTTTTATCAAAGACGATTTCTCTTATTCCTTTAATCTTTGCTTGTTTTCCTAGCTTTTCTCCTAATTTCCTCGCTATCTGAAGGTTATTGGCGCAATATCCACTCCGAGATATATCCTTTAAAGAGGAAACGCAAGCTAATGTCTTGTGCTCCTCATCATTTATCAATTGAGCATAGATATATCGGTTACTTTTACATACGGAAAGCCTCGGTCTATCCTTTAGACCTCGAATTTTTTTCCTCACTCGTTTTCTTCTTCTCTCTCTAGCTAGATACTTGTGGGTGGCGTGAGAGATCATCTTAGGTTCCTCACCAATTCTATCATTTTGTCACTAGTGCAGCTTTACCTACCTTGCGTCTTATTACCTCTCCTTTATACCTGATACCCTTTCCCTTGTAAGGTTCAGGTTTCTTTACAGCTCTAATCTCTGCTGCAACTTCTCCTACTTTTTGCTTATCACAACCAAAAACCCGAATTGTGTTGGGATTGGGAACTTCTATCCCTACATCCTCTGGACCCGTATACCTGACAAGATGGGAATATCCAACCCTCAAGGTCAAAACCCCATTTTCTAAGGTAGCTTTGTATCCCATCCCCACAACCTCCAGAACTTTCTCAAATTCTTCCGAGACACCCTTCACCATGTTGAAAATGAGGCTGCGAAGCGTACCGTGGAGAGATTTACTACGTTTATCTTCATTAAGTCTTTGAACTAAAATTTGCCCATCTTCGATAACTACCTTAACTGCCGATGGCATCTCTCTTTCCAGTTCACCTTTGGGGCCTTTTACTTTAATCTTACTTTTGATTATCTCCACTTTTACCCCTTCCAGGATCGGAATAGGTTTCTTGCCAACTCTTGACATAGTCAAATTTCCTTTCTATTTTCAACTACCATACATCGCAAAGAATTTCCCCTCCTACTCCCATCCTACGTGCCTCCTCACCTGTAAGAATTCCCTTAGGTGTGGAAAGAATACAAATACCCAGTCCATTCAATACCCGGGGAATCTCATTCTTTCTGACATATCTTTTTCTGCCCGGCTTGCTGATCCGCTCTAAATGCGTGATAATTTTCTCTCCCCCATCTGAGTACTTCAAATATATTTGAAGTACTCTTTTCTTTCCTCTTGTCGTGATGACACGATGCCCCTTTATGAACCCTTCTTTTTGTAAAACTCTAGTTATAGCTTCTTTTAGGTTGGAACCTGGAAGCTCAACTTTAGTGTTTGACACAGCATTAGCATTTCTAATTCTCGTCAACAAGTCGGCAATAGAATCAGTGAGCATCTTATTATCTCCCTTTAGGAACCAATGTCCCTACCAGCTGGCCTTTTTGACCCCGGGCAGAACCCCACTGTGAGCTAGGCGACGAAAGCAAATTCGGCAGAGGCCAAATTTTCTTATGTAACCTCTAGGCCGACCACAGATTTGGCACCGATTACGTGTACGAACTTTAAACTTTGGTTTTTTCTTTGCTTTTTCTATTAAGGCCTTCCTTGCCATTGGCCCAATATTCTCCTTTTCTCCAATCCAGATCTAGGCTTCTATATTGCTAGAACTCAGCGAAGCTTCCTTTTTAAAGGGCATACCCAGATAAGCTAAAAGCTGCCTGGCTTCTTCATCTTTTTTGGCGCTGGTTACTATGGTTATGGATAAACCCTGAATCTTCCCTGCTTCCTTATACTCCAGTTCTGGAAAAACTAATTGTTCTTGCAAACCCACGGTGAAATTACCCATTCCATCGAATTGATTCGAAGAAACACCTTGAAAATCTCTGATTCGAGGTATGGCTAGATTAAACAACCTATCCAAAAATTCGTACATTCTTTCTCCTCTAAGAGTAACCTTACAGCCTATGAACATACCTTCTCTTAAGGAAAATCCAGCGATGGACTTTTTAGCCCTGGTAACAATCGGCTGCTGTCCACTGATCAAAGCAAGACTCTTTTTAGCTGCATCAAGAGATTTTGAATCCGTCTTAGCATCACTTACTCCCATATTAAGACAAACCTTCTCCACCTTGGGAACTGCCAGGGAGTTATTATAACCAAATTTCTTGATCATCAAAGGAACAACATTTTCTTTGTATAATTTCTTTAATCTAGCCATCTTAATCTATTACTTCTCCACACTTTTTACAGAATCGTAATTTTTCTTGTTCTCTTGGCGATTTTCGTAGAACCCTAACTCCTATCCTAGTTGTCTTCCCGCACCTTGGACATATGAGCGTTACCTTGCTACTAAAAATGGGGGCTTCCCTTTCAACTATTCCACTTTCCTGGCCTCTTCGAGTAGGTCTAATATGCCTTTTGATAATATTAACCCCCTCAACAACCAGTTTACTTTCCTTAGGGATCTTTTGAATTACCTTACCTCGTTTTTCTTTATCTTTGCCAGACACGACCACGACTTCGTCACCCACTTTTATCTTCAATATCCCTCTTCCTGTTTCATAGAACTTCCGGAGCCAGGGAAATTATCTTCATGAAATTCTTTCCCCGCAGTTCCCGGGTCACAGGGCCAAAAATCCTTGTCCCACGCGGATTTCCTGCTGCATCAATCAATACCCCGGCATTATCGTCAAATCTTATATACGAGCCATCTGGGCGACGTATTTCTTTTTTCGTCCGAACCACCACCGCCCTAACTACCTCACCTTTTTTTATTTCAGTATTAGGTAGAGTCTTTTTCACCGAGGCTATTATTACATCTCCTATTCGAGCATAACGCCTGGAGGAACCTCCCATTACCCTTATGCACATTATTATTTTTGCACCGGTATTGTCAGCAACTGTCAGTCGCGTTTGGAGTTGAATCATTTTGCCATCTCTTTCCTCACCAAGACCTCAGTCACTCGCCAATGTTTGTCTTTACTTAGAGGTCTGGTTTCTGCTACTTTCACCACATCTCCTTTTCGGCATAAGTTCTTTTCATCATGAGCTTTTATTTTTTTTCTCTTCCTTATCCTTTTTCCATAAAAGGAATGGGCAAATTCACGGCTAATCATAACCACCACCGTCTTATCCATTTTATCACTCATTACCTCACCCACTCTTTCCTTAGTATTCTTCCTCAAGTTCCCCTCGCCTTCATCATTTCTCGGAAAGCAACGTCTTTACCCTAGCTATGGTTTTTCTCACTTTTCTGATTTGAGCCGGATTTGCCGTTCTTCCCTGGGCTGCTTGTACTCTTAAACTAAATAACTCGGCCTTAAGCTCTTTAAAACGCTGAAAAAGATCTCCCCGGGATAAATCTCTCAGTTCCTCAATTTTCACAGTAAACCCCCGTAGGAAGAGATAACCTTTGTCTTAAGGGGAAGTTTGTGGGAAGCTAAACGAAAGGCTTTCTCGGCTGTCCCACTCTCCACTCCCCCAAGTTCAAACATAATTCTTCCTGGCTTAACCGGCGCTACCCAGAACTCGGGTTCCCCTTTACCCTTTCCCATTCGAGTTTCCAAAGGTTTCTTGGTAACAGCTTTGTCAGGAAAAATTCTGATCCAGAGCCGTCCTTGATGTCCTATAGCGCGGACTATAGTAACTCTACTGGCTTCTATCTGACGAGCAGTTATCCAACCAACTTGTTGAGCTACCAAACCATATTCGCCAAAATTCAATTTTGTCCCTTGCGAGGCCTTACCTTTTAAACTGCCCCTTTGGCTTTTTCTGTATTTAACTCTCTTTGGTTGCAGTCTCACTTTCGAATTCCTCCTTCCTCAAGGCAGGTAAAACCTCTCCCTTGCATATCCATACTTTCACTCCGATGCACCCATAAGTGGTATGAGCGGTGGCAACCCCATAATCGATGTCTGCCCGTATGGTATGCAAAGGAATTCTCCCCTCCTTCATCCACTCAGTCCTAGCTATCTCTGCTCCAGCAATCCTTCCTTTGCAGGTAATCTTGACACCCTCTGCTCCAAGCTCCATTGTGCGGGAAATAGCTTGTCTCATGAGTCTTTTCACTCCCATTCTTCTCTCCAACTGAAAGGCCATCCTTTCGGCAACCAATTGGGCATCTAAGTCGGGCTTATTTATCTCCTCGACATTCAGGAAGATCTTTCCATCTATTATCAACCGTTCCAGCTCCTCCCTTGTCTTCTCGATAGCCTCACCTTTTCTACCAATAATTATGCCAGGACGAGCAGCAAAGATATTTACCCTTACTTTATTCACCGCCCTTTCTATCATAATTTTTGAAATATTAGCTCTTTTGAACTTCTCTTTAATAAAATTGCGGATCTTAAGGTCCTCCTGAAGACGCAAAGCATAGTCTTTTTCTTCATACCACCGACTCTTCCAATTCTTAACTATTCCCAGTCTGAACCCTTCCGGGTTAACCTTTTGTCCCATTCTCAAACTCCTCAAGAATTATGGTAATGTGCGAGCTTCTTCGTCTCTTCACATCAGCTCTACCTCTAGCTCTTGGCTTCATTCTCTTTAAAGTAGGTCCTTTACCAACCAGAGCCTTTTTAATGTAAAGCCTATCTAAATTTAATCCGAAATTATTCTTAGCATTGGCTAAAGCCGATTTTAAAACTTTTGTTACTTCCACGACAGTACCTTTTCTGGTAAAATTCAAAATCTCTACCGCCTCTCCTGCAGGTTTACCTTGGATAAGGTCGGTAACCTTTTTTACTTTTAAAGGGGATACCCGAATATATTTTGCAACTGCTTTCACTTCCATTTAAAACCTTCTCTGTAGAAAATTAGAAAATCTAATACTGTGCTGCTACTATCAAGAATCAAACGTCTCTTTATAATCCTTAATTCTTACTTCTTAGTTCTTAGTTCTTTTTACTTCGGTGCTATAGTTCTTTTGGTATGTGCTCCTCCGTGATGACCAAACTTCCGGGTAGGGGAAAATTCACCTAATTTATGTCCCACCATGTCCTCAGTGATGTAAACTTGATGGAAATCCCTCCCATTATGAACAGCCATGGTATAACCCACAAAATCAGGGACAATCATGGACCTACGGGACCACGTCTTTATGGGCTCTTTTATCCCTTCTTTGTTCATTCTCTCCACTTTTTTCAGAAGGGATGGCTCTACGTATGGACCCTTCTTGATACTCCGCCCCATTCTCCTACCTCCATTATCTCTTCTTCCTCCTTTGAATAATTAGCCTATCTGAGAATTTCTTTTTTCTCCTAGTTTTTGCCCCCCTGGTGGGTTTTCCCCAAGGAGTTACCGGATGCCTTCCGGGGCCACTACGTCCTTCACCTCCTCCGTGGGGATGATCTACAGGGTTCATGGCCACTCCTCGAACCCCTGGACGTCGACCCAACCACCTAGATCTGCCAGCTTTACCTCCTTGGATATTCTCGTGCTCTACATTTCCCACCTGACCCACAGTAGCTTTACACTCCAGAGGAATCAACCTCACCTCCCCCGAGGGAAGCTTCACCTGACCATATTTTTCTTCCTTACTTAAAAGTTGAGCATTGGTGCCTGCAGAACGAACTAACTGAGCTCCCCTTCCCGGCTTTAGCTCAACATTATGAATTTGACTTCCTTCAGGGATCTCCCGCAAAGTAAGCGTATTCCCATTCTTTAAAGGTGCCTCTTTTCCTGAAATAATCTCATCGCCCACTTTCAAGTCCTTGGGAGCAATAATATATCTTTTTTCTCCATCTTTATAGTGAAGTAGAGCAATTCTGGCAGACCTGTTGGGATCATATTCAATGGAAGCGACATAACCCAGTATTCCATCTTTGTCTCTCTTAAAATCAATCATGCGGTACTTTCTTTTGGTCCCGCCCCCTTTGTGTCTAATACTAATTCTACCCTGATTGTTTCTACCTCCCTTCCTTTTTAAACTGTGGGTAAGACTTTTCTCGGGCTTGTCTTTAGTAATCTCCGAAAAATAATAACCACTTCTACCTCTTTTTCCAGGCGAGGTGGGCCTGTAGATCTTGACTGCCATACTATACTCCTAACTCCTCTATAGTCTCTCCTTCTTTCAACCTTACAATAGCTTTCTTCCAGTTGGGCGTTTTAACAATGGCTCGGCCTCGCGATCTCTTCCTTTTTCCCTTAACCCACATGGTTCTCACTCTATCTACTTTCACTTTGAACAGTTCTTCTACTGCCTTTTTTATCTCTACTTTACCCGAGGTCGGAGAAACTTTAAACAAATACTTGTTATCCTTTAAAAGTTGTGTCCCCTTCTCTGAGACTACAGGAGATAAGATAATGTCCTGAGGCAGCTTATTCATCTTTTTTCTTTAATCTCTCCACCAAGTGTACTAAGGCACCCTTAGTGATACATATATTTTTGTGGGAAAGAATGTCATATGCACTGAGACAGACAGCAGGAGATAGACGCAGATTTTTTAAATTGGAAGCGGATCTTATTATCTTTTCATTTGGCTCCTCCAAAACAAGTAAGGTTTTCCCTTTTAAGGAAAGTAATTGCAGAAATTCTGCCATCTCCTTGGTCTTTCCATTTTTTATAGAAATCCGATTCAGAATAATCAACCCTCCCTCTCTGATTTTCTTTCTTAGACTTGATTTTAGAGCTATCTTTTTCATCTTCTGAGGGAAATGATATTTGAAGTTTCTTGGCTTTGGTCCAAAGACAACTCCTCCACCTACCCAGAGAGGTGAGCGTCTGCTACCCGCTCTAGCTCTTCCCGTGCCTTTCTGAATCCACGGTTTTCTCCCTCCTCCTCTCACTTCAGCACGTGATTTTGTGGAAGCTGTACCCTGTCGATGGCTGGCCCTGTAAGCTAGCACCGCCTCCCTCAAAACAGAAGATCTGATTTCGCCCTCAAAGATATCTCCATCCAGAGAGAGAACCTCAACTTCTTTCCCTTGCATATTATAAACTTTTATTTCCATTGATCAGTTCTCTGTGCCTTTTATAGCTACGAAACCCCCTTTCCTCCCTGGTAGACTACCTTTAATCAAGAGGAGATTGAGTTTCTCGTCTATCTTTACTAGCTTCAAATTACGGGCGGTTACTTTCTCTGATCCCATCCTCCCTGGCATTTTCTTTCCCTTGAATACCCGAGAAGGATCGGAAGAGGCTCCTATGGAACCGGGTCGGCGATGCCACTGTTTTGCTCCGTGAGAAGCAGGACCACCCTTAAAGCCGTATCTCTTCACCACACCTGCAAATCCCTTTCCTTTTGAGACACCAGCAACATCTACCAGGTCACCCTCCTTAAAAACGCCAACTTTGATCATATCCCCTACCTTTAAACCACCGATATCCTCCACTCTAAACTCTTTTAAATACCTGCGCGGGGAAACTTTAGCCTTTCTGAAATGTCCTAACTTCGGCTTATTAACGCGAGTTTCCTTCACCTCTTCAAAGCCCAACTGAACTGCATTGTAGCCATCTTTTTCTTTAACCTTTCTCTGCACCACTATACACGGTCCAGCTTCCACTACCGTCACCGGAATAAGACTATTGTCTTCATAGATTTGACTCATGCCTATCTTTTTGCCCAGGATAACACGCATCATAACTTCACCTCTACGTGCACTCCGGTGGGAAGATTCATTCCCATTAAAGCATCCACTGTCTTAGGGTTGGACTCCAGAATGTCTATCAGTCTCTTATGAATTCGCATCTCAAATTGTTCTCGGGAGTCCTTGTGGGTATGAGGACTCCGCGTCACTGTGAATCTTGAGATCTTTGTCGGTAAAGGTATGGGCCCACATATTCTTGCTCCCGTTCTTTCTATGGTATCTATAATTCTCTTCACTGACTGATCTAGTATTCTATGATCATAAGCCTTTAATTTAATCCTAATTCTTTGTTTGGCCACGCATAACTCCTCTTCCAATGATTTTCTCAGCTACGTCAGAAGGTACTTCCTCATAATGAGAAAATTCTATATTAGGAATACCTCTTCCTTGAGTCATTGACCTCAGTTTAGTAACATATCTAAAAAGTTCGGCCAAGGGAACATAGCCACTAAGATAACGACTGTCATCTCTTGTCTCCATCTTGTAGATTCGACCTCGTCGGCTGGCAAAATCACCGATCACCTCACCCATAAAATCTTGGGGAACCCTCAGTTCTACCTTCATTATTGGTTCCAACAAATAAGGCTCCGCTTCCTGACATGCTTTTTTAAAAGCAATAATAGCGGCCGTTCTAAAGGCGAACTCTGAGGAATCAACCGGATGATATGAACCATCGAGAAGATTCACCTTAACATCGGTTAAAGGATAACCACTCAGTATTCCACTCGACATTACTTGTTTTATCCCCTTTTTTATGGAAGGTATAAATTCTTTGGGAATAACTCCTCCTTTGGTTTTATCTACAAACGTCTCTTCTGCATCTTTCCTGGGTTCAATCTCAAGCCATACATCTCCATACTGACCTCTACCCCCGCTCTGACGTATATATTGACCTCGAGCCTGCGCTTTTTTCCTTATTGCCTCTTTGTAAGCTACCTTAGGCTTCCCCGCATCGACTCCTACTTTGAAATCACGTCTGAGTCGCTCCAAGACAACTTCTAGGTGCAATTGGCCCATGCCCGAGATTACGATTTGCCCAGTCTCCTCATCTTGACGGATCTTAAAAGTAGGATCCTCCTGAGTTAATTTAGACAATGAACTGGCTAATTTATCCTGATCCAAGCTGGTCTTAGGCTCAATAGCTATCGAAATCACCGGTTCAGTAAACTTTATAGGTTCAAAAATTAGGGGATGTTTTTCCTCGCAAAGAGAATCTCCAGTATCTATTTCTCTTGGCCCTATGGCTGCCCCTATGTCTCCGGTAGAAATCTCTTTTCTGTCCTTTCGGTAATTAGCATGCATTTCTAAAATGCGAGCAATTCTCTCTTTTCGACACTTTGTGGAATTATAAACCAACTGACCAACCTTTATCATCCCGGAATAAACCCTGAAATAAGTTAATCTACCCATATATGGATCAGTTACTATCTTAAAAGCCAGGCCGGAAAAAGGCTGTTCAATGGAGGCGTATCTTTTCTCTTTCTTCCCACTCAGAGGATTTACGCCCACAACCGGTGGAATATCCAGGGGCGAAGGCAGATAGTCTACGATGGCATCTAAAAGAAGTCGAGTTCCTTTATTTTTTAAGGCACTTCCGCAAAAAACAGGAACTACCCCTTGATTCAGGGTTAGCTTTCTTACCTCTCTTTTGATCTCCTTTACTTCTAGACTCCCTTTTTCTAAAAACCTCTCCAGACATTCGTCATTGTTCTCGGTAATCTTTTCCAGTAAATGGTTGTGCCAGTACGAAGCAAGTTCCGTTAGAGAAGAGGGAATTTCTTCGGTTAAGATCTTAGCCTCCAAGCCATCTCCGTGCCAAATCAAAGCCTTCATCCCGACCAGATCAACAACCCCCCTAAAATTTTCTTCCTTTCCAATAGGTAATTGAAGGGGCAGGGGAACAAGTTCGAACTTTTGCTTGATAGAATCAATGACCCGGTAAAAATCAGCCCCCACTCTATCCATTTTGTTAACGAAGGTAAGACGTGGAATATTATAACGATTGGCCTGCCGCCAGACTGTTTCTGACTGAGGCTCTACTCCCTCTACTCCACAAAAAATTATTACCCCTCCATCCAGCACCCTCAATGTCCTTTCTACCTCTACAGTAAAATCTACATGGCCGGGAGTATCAATAATATTAATGCGATGATTTTTCCAGCTACAGGTAGTAGCAGCGGAGGTAATAGTAATCCCACGTTCTTTTTCCTGTGTCATCCAATCCATAACTGCTGTACCCTCGTGTACCTCGCCTACCTTATGAATTTTTCCTGTATAGTAAAGCATACGCTCAGTAGTAGTTGTCTTCCCCGCATCTATGTGGGCAACTATACCAATATTTCTGACTTTGTCTAGAGAACCTTTGGGTTCCATCTGTTTATCCAGGTATTGTTTTACCCCGTTAGAAAGAAGGCTTCGTCCACGCACCCCCTCGAAGATCTTCTCTCTAGCAAGGTTCAAAAACCCCTCCAAGTTTTCTAACGGGGTTTACCATCGATAATGAGCAAAAGCTCGATTAGCCTCTGCCATACGATGGGTATCTTCCTTCTTTTTCACCGCTAAACCTTCTCCTCGTGACGCCATGATGATTTCTTGGGCCAATTTCTCTTTTGTTGGCTTACCCTTTTTTTGGCGAGCAAAATGCACTATCCACCGAAGAGCCAGAGCTTCTTTCCTTTCAGATCTAACCTCTGTGGGTATTTGATACGTAGCTCCTCCTACCCGACGACTGCGAACCTCCAAAACGGGTTTAACGTTGTCTAAGGCCTTAAGGAAAACTTCCATAGGATTTCTCTTTTCCCTTTTCCGTATAATATCGAAGCACTCATAACAAATAGCCTCGGCTTTGCTCTTTTTCCCTTGCTTCATTATCTTATTGATCAACTTGCTTAATACTTCACTATTATAAAGTGAATCTCCGGGTACACTCCTCTTTTTAGCTATTCTTCTTCTGGCCATTTAAGTCCCTTTATCCTCTCTTTCTCCCATATCTTGATCGACTCTGCTTTCTTCCCTCTACTCCAGCCGTGTCTAAGGCTCCTCGTATAATATGATATTTTACTCCGGGCAAATCCTTTACTCTTCCCCCTCTCACCAGAACAATGGAATGTTCCTGCAAATTATGTCCTTCTCCAGGAATATATGCGGTCACCATTTTTCCATTGGACAGCCTCACCCTAGCTACTTTTCTCAGAGCAGAATTAGGTTTCTTGGGGGTAAGAGTTCTTACGTTAACACAGACCCCTTTCTTTTGAGGTGATTTTTGCAAAGCTAAGCTTTTTCCTTTCTTTTTAACGCGCAGTCGTCCCTTTTTTACCAATTGATTTATAGTAGGCATTTATTCTCCTTTAGTGGGTGCTCTATCTTTCGAATTTATGTCGAATCCGGTGCCTGCCGGGACTAACTTGCCAACAATTACATTTCCTTTTAGTCCCTTTAGGGTATCGACCTGTCCACAGATAGCTGCCTCAGCCAGAACCTGCTTGGTTTTTTGGAAAGAAGCAGCCGACAAAAAACTTTCCTTGTCTTCCTGGGCCGCCTTAGGTATAGCTAATAGAACAGGTTTTACTGTAGCAGGCCTACCTTCCCTCTCTTTTACTTTCCGGTTAACCTCTTCAAATTGGACTTTGTCTATCTGTTCCCCTGGAAGATAATCGGTATCTCCCGGCTCTTCCACCTCAACTTTCCTCATCATCTGTCTTACGATCACTTCAAAGTGTTTGATATTAATATTTACCCCTTGAGACTTATATACTTGTTGCGTTTGATTGACCAGATACTCCTCTACTGCTCTAGTCCCCTTTATACTCAAGAGACTGCGAGGATTAATACTTCCTTCAATAATTTTATCTCCCGCCTCTATGATATCCCCATCCGAGACCAACACCTCTCCCCCTACCTCATAGGTTATCTCCCTGTCTCCTTCCCCTTTCACCTTGACGTAGACGCCTCCTTTTTCTTCCCTTATGCTCACCTTCCCTTCTATCTCGCTGATAAGAGCCTCTTCTCCTTTGCGCTGCCTGATAACTCCCTTACGCGGATAATCGTGTTTTCGAGGTTCAAAGAGTTCTGTAGCTCGAGGCAACCCTTGAGGAATATCTCCACCCTTCTGAAATATTCCTCCCGTGTGGAAAGTACGTAAGGTCAGCTGAGTACCAGGCTCACCTATAGACTGGGCTGCTATTACTCCTACCGCTTCGCCAAGATCTACCAGCCTATGAGTAGTCAGGTCCCATCCATAACATCTTTGGCACAGTCCCCATTTTGCTTGACAGGTGAGAGGAGAGCGAACCTTTACTCTCTTCACTCTGCACTTCTCGATTCTTTCTGCTAACTCCTCAGTTATCTCCTGGTTAGACCCAACGATCACCTCTTTTGAGGAAGGCTCTGTCACCGGAGATGCAGTTACCCTGCCTACTATTCTCTTCCTCGGAGACTCTGCCTCTTTCTTCTCCTCATTTAAGGGTGCTATGAAGATACCATCAATCGTTCCACAGTCTCTCTCAGTAACAATAACATTTTCCGCTACCGCCACTAATTTACGGGTAAGATAACCAGCGTAGGCTGTTTTTAAGGCTGTATCTACCAGGCCTTTTCTACCTCCTGAGGTAGAAATGAAATATTCTGGAGCAGTAAGACCTTCCTCGAAGCTAGAGCGCACAGGCTCCTCCCCAATTCTTCCCTTTAATCTTCCTCCAGAAATGGGATAAAAGTATTGCTTAATTAACTCTGAAGGGATATTTGGCTCTCTTTTAAATACCTCGTCCCAGAGTTCTCTGCGATAGGTTTCTCTTACGGATCTAGCCATTAGGCCTCTCATTCCTACTATTTGACGCAGTTGATCGGCGGATCCTCTGGCTCCGGATTTCCACATGAGATACAGGGGATTGAAAGGGTTTTCAGAAAGATACTGGGATACCTTCTGTCCAATTTGCTCAGTAACCCTCATCCATAAATCAATTACATCCATATACCGCTCTTCCTCGGTAATTTCCCTGTCCTCAGCCCTGAGACTGTACCCCTTTGCTTCGTCTTCAGCGTCTCCTAGAAGTTCCCGTTTCTCTTTTATTTTAGGGACATCGGAAAGGGCAAAGGTCAGCCCGGATCTGGTGCCAAAATCAAATCCCAATCTTTTAATTTCATCCAAGACCTCCACTGTAGTTACATTTCCGTATTTTCGCCAGATTTTACTTATAATCTCAGCCAAGGTCTTCTTGTCAATTAGCCTATTTTGAAATTCCATCCCCTCTGGCAGGATTTGATTGAATATTACTCTACCGGGGGTAGTCTGGATCCACTTTCCATCTATAAGCAGCTTTATCCTTTGATGAAGATCTATCTTCTCCAACTCGTAAGCGAGTATTGCTTCATCCGAGCATGAGAGGACTTTTTCTTCTGCCTTTTCCTCTCTTTCTAGAGTTAAGTAATAGCAACCGGCAGCAATGTCCTGAGTGGGAGTAACTATGGGGTCTCCATTAGATGGAGAGAGAATATTGTTACTGGAAAGCATCAAAGTCCTTGCCTCAAGCTGTGCCTCATAGGAAAGGGGAATGTGAACCGCCATCTGATCACCATCAAAATCAGCATTGAAAGCGCTGCAGACCAGAGGATGAAGTTGAATAGCATTTCCCTCTATTAAAACTGGCTGGAAGGCCTGGATTCCAAGTCTATGCAAAGTAGGGGCTCTGTTCAGGAGAACCGGATGATCCTTAACTACCTTTTCTAATATTTCCCATACAAAAGGATCGGTTTTTTCCACCAGATCATTGGCTCTTTTAATGGTTTCAACTTTGCCTCCTCTTAAGATTTCACTCAGAACAAAGGGTCGAAAAAGCTCCAGAGCCATACTTTCGGGCAGTCCACATTGGTAAATCTTTAAATCTGGACCGGGCACAATCACTGCTCTTCCCGAGTAATCAACCCTTTTACCTAAAAGATTCTGTCGGAACCGACCTTGTTTTCCCTTGATTATCTCACTTAAAGACTTCAGCGGCCTTCCTCCTGCTCCTAATATGGGTTGAGGAAGTTTTTCATTTTCGAATAAGGCATCTACAGATTGTTGAAGCATTTTCTTTTCGTTCTGGATAATTATTTGAGGCGCCCCAATATCGAGCAAATACTTAAGTCGATTATTACGATTAATAATTCGTCGGTATAAATCATTAAGATCAGAATTGGCAAAAATTCCACTCTCCAGTTGCACCATGGGCCGAAAATCGGGAGGAATAACAGGAACAATTTTTAGAATCATCCACTCGGGCCTGTTTCCTGAGCGGAGAAAATTCTCCACTACCTGCAGGCGTCTGATTAATTTGAGTCTTTTGCCTTTGGATCTTTCCTGGAGGAGCTCTTCCTTCAATTCATCTTTTAAGTGCTCGATCTTCATCTCCTCGAGCATATTTAGAATTACCTCTGTTCCGGCGCCAGCCTGAAATGAACCTTCCCCATATAGATTCTTATATCTTTGATACTCCTCCTCATCCAGGATTTGCAATTTCTTCAAGGGAGTCTCGCCCGGATCGACTACCAGATAACTTATAAAGTAAATTACTCTTTCTAGTTCGTTTTTCTTAAGCCCCAGTAGAAGAGGTAGATAATTCTTGGTATACCAGATATGAGCAACCGGGGCCGCCAGTTCAACGTGTCCCATTCTTTCACGACGAACCTTGGAGGAGGTGACCTCTACCCCACACCTCTCACATCTCACCCCCTTATATTTCATTTTTCTATATTTGCCGCAGTAGCACTCGTAACTCTTGGTAGGACCAAATATCCGCTCGCAAAAAAGGCCGCCTCTTTCCGGTCTGAAAGTACGATAATTAATGGTATCGGTCTTTTTTACCTCTCCATAAGACCACCCTCTCATCTCTTCCGGAGAGGCTAGCCTTATTCTAATCTTGTCAATATCACTCATCTTCCACACTGGCTTACCTCCTATTCCCCCTCTTCTTCCATATCCTTAATAGAAAACTTTTTTCCATTCCCCCAAAATTCTAAATTTAGTCCCAGAGATTGAAGCTCCTTAGTCAGAACCTTGAAAGACTCGGGAGTCTGGGTATCCAGCAGGTTCTCTTCCTTTATTATCCACTCATGTATCCTAGTCCTACCCTGGAGATCATCCGACTTACCCGTAAGCATCTCCTGTAGAGTATAGGCTGCTCCATAGCCTTCCAGAGCCCACACTTCCATTTCGCCAAATCTCTGTCCTCCTTGCCTGGATCTTCCTCCTAAGGGCTGTTGGGTAATCAAAGCATAAGGCCCGGTAGATCTAGCATGCATCTTCTCCTCGCCAATATGAATAAGTTTCATTACATACACATATCCCACAGCAACCTTGCGATCAAAGGGTCTGCCGGTTCGTCCATCATAAAGAGGAGTTTTGCCCGATTCTGGCAGGTGAGCTTCTTTCAATAAAGCTCTTATCTCCTCCACCTTAGGCCCCTCAAAAACAGGACATATCATTCGGGTATTCAGAGTTTTGGCCACCCATCCTAAATGCATCTCCAGAATCTGACCAAAGTTCATCCTGGAGGGAACCCCCAAAGGGTTTAACACTACTTCCACGGGAGTCCCATCAGGAAGGTAGGGCATATCCTCTTCCGGAAGGATTTTAGCAATAACTCCTTTGTTCCCATGTCGACCAGCAATTTTATCTCCTACTCCAATTTTCCGCCTGATAGCTACATATACTTTGACTCTCTTTTTCACATCCGGTGGTAGGTCATCCTTGTTTTCCTGCGAGAACACCCTTACCATAATCACCTTACCCTTAATGCCATGAGGAACCCTTAAAGAGTTATCTTTGACTTTCTGCGCTTTTTCCCCGAAGATACTCCTAAGAAGTCTTTCCTCCGGAGTCAATTTTATCTCCACCTGAGGGGTGACTTTTCCTACCAGTATATCCCCTGAGTTAACTTCGGCTCCTATTCTAATAATGCCTTCGGCGTCTAGATCCTTTAAGGATGATTCCTCCACATTAGGAACATCGGCGGTTATCTCCTCCATCCCTGATCTAAGTTCTTTTGCCTCAACCTGAAATTCTTCCATATGGATGGAAGTAAAAATATCTTCTTTGACCAGTTTTTCACTTACCAGGATAGCATCTTCAAAATTGTAACCTTCCCAGGGCATAAAGGCTACCAGAACATTTCTACCTAAGGATAACTTGCCCTCCGAGATAGCAGCACCATCAGCGATAAAATCTCCTTTTTTAACCTTATCCCCTTGGGAAACAATGGGTCTTTGGTTTATACAGGTCCTTTGATTAGACCTTTTAAACTTGGTGAGCTTGTATTCATCTATACCCTTTAAGGTCTTTATTCTTACGCAGTCAGCATCCACGGAAATAACCCGACCTTCTTCTTTTGTCCTCACCCCACACATAGAATCCTCAGCTACTTTTCCTTCCATCCCCGTTTGAACAAAGGGTTGTTCTGGATTCTCCAGGGGAACTACCTGGCGCTGCATGTTCGATCCCATGAGAGCCCTGTTGGCTTCATTATGTTCCAGAAAGGGAATTAATGAGGTAGTGACACTCACTATCTGTTTAGGGGACACATCTACATAGTCCACTTTTTCCCTGGAGATAGTGACAATATCTCCTCGGTACCTGGCTATTACCTGAGAGTCAACGAACCTTCCCTCTTCATCTACGGTATCAGCACCCGCAATATAGTACTCATCTTCTTCTCGGGCATCAAGATAGACCGCTTCCTCGCTTGCCTTTCCGGTGACTACTTTCCTATAGGGGGTTTCCAGAAAACCAAACACATTTACCCTGGCATAAGTGGCCAAAGAGGTAATCAAACCAATATTCTGTCCTTCAGGCGTCTCTATAGGACAAATACGTCCATAATGGGTATAGTGGACATCCCTTACCTCCTCCTTAGCCTGAACTCGAGTTAATCCTCCTGGTCCTAGAGCGGATAATCTCCGTTTGTGGGTTAGTTCCGCTAAAGGATTGGTCTGGTCCAGATATTGGGAAAGACGTCCAGTGTTAAAAAAGCTATTCACTGCCGCCCTTACGGCTCTAGTATTGATGAGAGAACGAGGAGTAATAGTATCAGGATCTTGAATACTCATCCCCTGCTGAATTATCCTGGCCAGATGGGTCAAGCCTATACGCAGCTGCTCCGAGAGAAGATCTCCTATCCTTCTCACCCTTCTATAAGAGAGATGATCCAGGCTCCTAACCTCTTTTTTCTCCCTGCTTAATCTAAGTAGATATTTTACCACCCCTATTATATCATTTAATCTAAGAACACATATCTGCCAATCGGTGTCCAACCCCAACTCTTTGTTGAGTTGAAATCTACCCACTTTGCCAAGATTATATCGGCGAGAATCTTTAAAGCTCCTCTCAAAAACTTCTTTAATGGACTCAAAAATCAAAGGACGTCCTGACCGAATTTTTTGGTAGATCTTAACCAGAGCCTCTTCCTCAGAATTTGCTCCATCCTGTTTAAAACTTTCTTCAAGAATTTCTCTATCCTGAGGATTAGTGAATTCCTTGAGAACTTCAGCTGGTGCCCCGCCCATAGCTCTAATAAACAAGGTAGCCAGAGATCTCCTTCCTCTATTCATGCGTATAAAAAGAAGGCTATCTTTAATTTCAAAATCTAACCAGTTCCCTCTCTCTGGAATAATCCGGGCACGATATGATATTCGTCCGCCTGAAACGGTTGAGGTATCTTCTTCAAATAAGACACCGGGAGAGCGCTGCAGCTGATTAACTATTATCCTTTCCGCTCCATTGACAACAAAACTTCCCTCTTTTGTCATTAATGGAAAATCTCCTAGATAAACCTCCTGTTCTGCTACCTCTCCAGTTTCAATCTTTTTCAGGCGAAGCTTAACATACAAAGGAAGAGAGTAAGTAAGTTCTTCTTCTCGGCATTTTTCTACGGTGTACCTCGGTTCATTAAAATGATATTCTACAAAATCTAGAACTAACTTTCCATTATAGCTCTCCACCGGGAAGACATCTTTGAATATTCCTTGTAGCCCCTCTTCCTTTCTCTTCTTTGGAGAGACATCCTTTTGCAAAAAGGCCTCAAAAGATGTTCTTTGCATCTCTAACAGATTGGGAACTTCCACTACGGGTTTAGATTTAGTAAAATCTATCATCCCTTCCCGTGATCTTCTATGCATAAATTAATCCTCCTTGGTAACTGTTCACTGCAAAGATCGCAGACTGTGCAGAGATGAAGCAAAAAGAAAGACTTTAGGTAAGTATTCATGAACCCCGTCATTTTTCCTAGTCGCCGGTAGCCGCAGGCTTCAGCCTGCGCAAAATCCTAGCCTGCGTTTATACGCACCCTAAAGGGTGCGGCTACCCTGAAAATCCAATGTGACACGGCGTTTACTGAGCATTTACGACTTTAGTAAGCATCCAGAGAGTCCTTGATAATTTTCCTGCTTCTTAGCGTGCTCTGCAGTGAAATATAATAGGGCTGAATAGTTACCTTTATTTCAACTCTACTTTGGCTCCTACCGCCTCCAAGGTTTCCTTGATCTTTTGAGCCTCTTCCTTGCTCACCCCCTGCTTAACTGGTTTAGGGGCCTGTTCCACTAAATCCTTAGCTTCTTTTAGGCCCAGAGAGGTAAGTTTTCTCACCTCTTTAATTACCTGAATCTTCTTGCTTCCTATCTCACTTAGCACTACCTCAAATTCGGTCTTTTCTTCTTCCTTCTTTTCACCCGAAGGGGCAACTTGAGAAATCACTTGGGGAGCAGCTGCTTCCACTCCAAATCTATCTTCAAGTCCCTTTATTAGTTCCGAAAGCTCCAGCACATTCATTCCCTCTACCGCTTTTATAACCTCTTCTTTCTTATCTACTTTAACTTTGGGCTTATCACTTTTTTCATCCTTTTTTTTCACCACGGGTGGTGTCTTAACCATAGATGAACCTCCTTTTTTCTCCAAAATCGAAGTCAGCAAAAAAATTAAATTGCCCATGGGGGAACTCAAGACGCCTAACAGTCGCCTTAAAGGGAACTGCATCAGGGTCAAAAGTTGTACCAAGAGAATCTCCCGTGAGGGAAGTCCACCCAGAACCTTTATTTTATCTCCCTCCAAGATCTCTCCCCCCAGAATCCCTCCTTTAAACGTTAATTGAGGATGATCTAAAACAAAATCCTTAAGTATTTTAGCCGAGGCCAAAGGATCGTGCTCAACAAAGACTATCCCGGTGCATCCGTAAAAAAACTTACCGACCCCTTCCAAATCTGCTCCCCCTACAGCCCGAGAGGCCAGAGTATTTTTTACCACCAGGAACCTGGCGCCTTTACTCCTTAATAACTTGCGAAGCTCCGTAAGTTCAGTCACCTTCAATCCCTGATAATCCACTACGAAGGAAGCCTCACTTCTTTCCAATCCTTCTTCAACCTTTTTTACCTTTACTATTTTGTCCTCTAAACTCATTTCACAAAATCTCCAGGGCTTTTTGCACATTTACCCCTATTCCTGGACCCATGCTGGAGCACAGGGAAATCCCCTTAATGTATCTTCCCTTCACCGTAGAAGGCTTAACTTCTATCAGAGATCTGAGTAAGGCCTTGAGGTTATCCAATAAAGCTTCTTCGTTGAAGGAAGCTCTTCCCAGCGCGGCATGAATTACTCCGGTGGCATCACTTCTGTACTCAATTTTACCCTTCTTCAATTCTTCTACAACTCTTGCAGGATTATCACTCACCGTTCCTACTTTGGGAGAAGGCATCAAACCTTTCGGTCCCAGAATTCGACCTAACTTGGCCACTACTCTCATCATCCTGGTAGTCGAGACTACCGCATCAAATTCTAACCAACCAGCCTCAATTCTCTTAGCTAACTCTTCTCCATCCACATAGTCAGCTCCGGCCTCTTTAGCTCGCTCAGCCTCATCTCCCTCAGCGAAAACGGCTACTTTTATCTTCTTTCCTAGACCCTGAGGAAGTACAACTGTCCCCCTTACCCGTTCTCCCTTCGTTTTAGGCTTTACATTCAGGCAAATAGCTACCTCGACCGACTCCTCAAACTTGCAATTAGAGGTCTCTTTGACCAGCTTCACAGCATCCATGGCGACATATAACTTATTCTTATCTATCTTCTTTTTTAACAGGAGATATCTCTTTCCTCTTCTTCCCATCCTTACTCCTCTATCTCCAGACCCATATTTCTAGCTGTTCCTTCGATAATCTTCACGGCGCTGTCCACATCGTAGGCATTTAAATCAGGTAATTTAGTCCGGGCTATTCTTACCAGATCTTCTCTCTTCAGCTTGCCCACTTTTCTCTTATTAGGCTCCCCAGAGCCTTTCTCTATTCCGGCTGCTGTCTTAAGGAGCGACGCTGTCAGAGGTGTCTTCAGCTCGAAGGTAAAAGACCTGTCTTTATAAACGGTTATCCTGACCGGTATGAAAATATCGCCTTGTGCTTTTGTTTTTTCATTAAAAGACCTGCAAAAATCCATTATATTAACCCCATGCTGACCCAATGCTGGTCCTACTGGAGGGGCAGGGTTTGCCTTACCTGCCTGAATCTGGAGCTTAATATAGGTTAAGATTGGTTTCTTTGCCACTAGAGCCTCTCCACATTCACATATTCTAGTTCCACAGGAGTCTCCCTACCAAATATGGAAACTAATACTTTGAGTCTCTGTTGATGAGGATTGATCTCTATTATTTCCCCTTGAAAATTAGTAAAGGGGCCTTGTACGATACGAATGCTCTCCCCTGGTTCAAACACAATACCGGGTTTTGGTTTTTTCTCTAAAAGACCCATTCGATGCTCAATATTGCTCACCTCTTTTTCATCCAGAGGAACAGGCTGATTCTTAGGACCCACAAAACCACTAACCCCGGGGGTATTGCCGATTACATACTTGGTTTCTTCAGTCAAATCCGCCTCTATCAACATATATCCGGGAAAGAACTTCCTCCTATATATTCTCCTTTTCCCATTCTTAACTTCGGCTATCTTCTCCTTGGGAATTAAGATGCGAAAGATCTTGTCCTTCATTCCAAAAGATTCGATTCTCTGTTGCAGATTAGCCATTACCCTATCTTCTTGCCCAGCATAGGTATGTAGGGCATACCATTTTTTACTCCATTTTTCACTCATTAAAAGTCTCACCCCATAAAGAGTCTTAAGATCTGGAACAATACAAAATCTATTCCCCCAATGATAACAGCAAAAATAATAATAGCCATTATGACAATAAAGGTGGATCTTACAAGTTTCGCCCGATTAGGCCAGCTAACCTTCTTTAATTCACCTCTCACTGCCCGCAAAAAGACACTTACCTTCTTCGTCACCTCTTTCGCTCTTTCAGATAATTCACTTATCAGAAATTTAAAGCCCGGGGTCAGTAACTAAACCCCAGGGCTACAGACCAGCCCAATGGCGGTTTTTCTTCCACTGATTTTTGATTTCTGAGCACGGTAACCTTGGCAGGCCCGGCAGGACTCGAACCCGCAACCGCCGGATTTGGAGTCCGGTGCTCTAGCCAGTTGAGCTACGGACCTATTTTTCCTTATGAACTGTGTGTTTACGACAAATCGGACAATACTTTTTAAGACTCAAAGAAGGACTCTTTTTTTCTTTGGTGGTTGTATAATTCCTTCCTTTGCACTCACTGCAGGCAAGGGTAATTATCTCCCTCAATTTCTTCTCCTACTCGATTATCTTCCCAACCACTCCTGCACCCACCGTATGTCCCCCTTCCCTGATAGCGAATCTCAAGCCCTGCTCCATAGCGATAGGAGTGATGAGCTTTATGGCTAATTTTACACTATCGCCGGGCATCACCATTTCAACCCCCTCGGGAAGGTTTACATCTCCGGTTACATCGGTGGTGCGGAAGTAAAATTGAGGCCGGTATCCCTCAAAGAAAGGAGTATGTCGCCCACCTTCTTCTTTGCTCAAAACATATACCTCTGCTTCAAACTTGGTATGAGGAGTGATACTATTGGGAACAGCCAACACCTGACCCCTTTCCACCTCATCCTTTTCTATCCCTCGCAAAAGAACCCCTATATTGTCTCCTGCCTGAGCCTCATCCAATGTCTTCCTAAACATCTCTACTCCTGTTACCACTGCTTTTCTGGTCTTTTCGCTCATCCCTACTATCTCTATCGAATCTCCCAGCGATACTTTTCCTCTTTCCACCCTTCCCGTTACCACGGTTCCTCTTCCCGTAATGGTAAAAATGTCCTCAATGGCCAGCAAAAAGGGTTTGTCCACTTCTCTTGTAGGTACAGGAATATAGTCATCAATCGCATTCAGTAATTTTACTATGGGACCACACTTCGGACAATCCTCTTTACTACATAAACAACTCAGGCACTGAAGAGCCGAGCCAGCGATGACGGGTATCTCATCTCCTGGAAATTCGTAATTGGACAAAAGCTCCCGTATCTCCAACTCTACCAGTTCCAATAGCTCCTTATCTTCAACCTGGTCCACCTTGTTCAGGAAAACTACGATAGCCGGAACATTAACCTGACGAGCGAGAAGAATATGCTCCCTGGTCTGTGGCATAGCCCCATCAGCGGCCGAAACAACCAGGACAGCTCCATCCATCTGTGCTGCTCCAACAATCATGTTCTTAATATAGTCAGCATGCCCAGGACAGTCAATATGAGCATAGTGTCTCTTTTCTGTTTCATATTCTGCGTGATAGATAGCAATGGTTAGACCTCTTTCTTTCTCCTCGGGAGCATTGTCGATTTCCTCCAAGGTCTTGGCAACAGCTAATCCTCCTTTAGCTAAAAGCTGGGTTATGGCCGCTGTAAGAGTGGTCTTCCCATGATCGACGTGTCCAATTGTTCCAATATTAACATGAGGCTTGGTTCGCACAAATTTTTCCCGTGCCATTCTTTCCTCCCTTTCCCCTTAACTCACAAGGAATTAAAGTATTTTTTAAGGGCGTTGGATAATCTCTTTCCAACACCCCTATTATTAAGTTTTTCACGGAGAATTCCGCACATTTTTTTCTTTGTTTTACGAGTTTTAACTGGAGCCCATGACCGGGTTCGAACCGGTGACCTCATCCTTACCAAGGATGTGCTCTTCCGCCTGAGCTACATGGGCCAGTTTAGCTCATAGTTCATGGCTCATAGTTCATGAGGGGTAAAGTTTATAACAGCTTGATTCATCAAATTCAGAAAAGTAGCCTGTCCCCTTTTATTTACCTCGCTGTGATCAGCTATGGTAAGTATTCAGTGAATCCCGTCATTTTTGGTAGTCGCAAGGCTCAGAGCCTGCGCACCCTAAAGGGTGCGGCTACCCTAAAAATTCAATGCGACACGGCATTTACTGAGCATTTACCAGCTATGAGCTATTCGAGTCCCTCGATACATGTATAAATCTTCTTAATACTTTTCTACTCCTATCAACACAGCGAAACTGTCTAGCTAGTGGGGAGGGATGGATTTGAACCATCGTAGGCAACGCCAACGGGTTTACAGCCCGCCCCATTTGGCCACTCTGGCACCTCCCCAGCAAATTTTCTCAACTACCCTTCTAATCCTCTACTCCTCTACCTCTTCTAATCTGCTTTTTTGGTGTTCCGGTTCTCCTCCAGCTTTGCCTGAGCAGCGGCTAGCCTAGCAATAGGAATTCTATAAGGCGAACAACTCACATAATCCATACCCACACCGTAACAGAATTTGACCGAGGAAGGCTCCCCTCCATGCTCACCACAGATACCTACTTCCAAATCGGGGTTAGTTTTTCGTCCTCTTTGCGTCCCCATCTCCACCAGTTGTCCCACTCCGGTCTGATCCAATACCTGAAAGGGATCATCGCGCAGAATCTTCTTTTTTATGTATGCAGGAAGAAATTTACCCTCTGCATCATCCCGGCTTAAACCAAAGGTAGTCTGAGTTAAATCATTGGTGCCAAAGGAAAAAAAATCTGCTTCTTGAGCAATCTTATCAGCACAGAGGCAAGCACGAGGTAGTTCGATCATCGTACCAATCTTATACTTAAAATCGACCCCCTTTTCTCTTTCCACTTCTTTAATCACCTCGATAGTCTGCCGACGAAGGATGCTCAACTCCCTCTCATGGACAACCAGGGGAATCATAATCTCTGGATAGACTTTCCTTCCCTCAAGGAGCAGCTCCGCGGCTGCCTCAAAGACTGCTCTGGTCTGCATATTATAAACTTCCGGAAAAGTAATGCCTAAACGGCAACCACGATGACCCAACATAGGGTTCATCTCTCGAAGACCGGTCACTCGTTGTAGAAGCTCTCTTTTTTCCTCAATCTTTTTCTTATCCGAGTTTTGGAACTCCAGTTTGTTTATCTCCAACAGAAGATCCTCATAGTTAGGTAAAAACTCATGCAGAGGGGGATCGAGCAGGCGAATAATAACTGGCAAACCTTCCATTTCTATTAAGATTCCTTTGAAATCCTCTTTCTGCATGGGTTCCAATTTTTCCAGTTCTTTTTCTCGTTCTTCTTTATCTTCAGCCAAGATCATTCTTTGAACGAAGGGGAGTCTATCCTCTCCAAAGAACATATGCTCAGTTCGGCAAAGTCCGATTCCTTCAGCTCCTAATTCACGTGCCTTTTTCGCATCTTTTGGAGTATCTGCATTGGCTCTGACCCCAAGGGTCCTAATCTCATCGGCCCATTCCATAAGTTTTTTAAACTCATCGCTTGGCTCTGGTTCCAGCGTGGGCACCTCACCCTTTATTACCCTCCCCGTGGTACCATCCAGGGTAATAAAGTCTCCCTCTTTGAAGACAAGCCCATTTACAGTAAACATGCCTTTCTTTTCTTCCACTTTTATGGCTTCACATCCTGCTACACAGCACTTACCCATACCTCTAGCTACTACAGCCGCATGGCTGGTCATTCCTCCTCTCGCCGTCAAAATCCCCTGAGCAACAGCCATTCCATGAATATCATCGGGAGAAGTTTCCTTACGAACCAGAATAACCTTTTCACCATCTTGAGTTATTTCAACTGCCCTATCAGCAGTAAAAACTATTGTTCCGGCGGCTGCGCCTGGAGAGGCAGGGAGCCCTTCAGCCAATACTTCGAGCTCTGCATCTGGGTCAATCCTCGGGTGAAGCAACTGCTCCAATTGACTGGCTTCAATTCCCATTAGTGCCTCTTCTTTATCGATCAGTCCCTCCTCGACCATATCACAGGCTATCTTTACCGCTGCTTGGATGGTTCTCTTTCCGGTTCTGGTTTGCAGAAGATAAAGCTTTCCTTTTTCTATGGTAAATTCAAAATCCTGCACATCCTTATAATGTCGTTCCAGTCTCTGAGTGATTTCTACAAGCTCATCGAAAATCCGAGGCATATCTTCCTTTAGATTTGAAAGGGGTAGGGGTGTCCTTATTCCGGCAACAACATCTTCCCCTTGAGCATTGAGCAGATATTCTCCATAAATCTTTTTCTCACCGGTAGCCGGGTCTCTGGTAAAGCCGACTCCGGTACCCGAATCGTTCCCCATATTTCCGAATACCATAATCTGAACATTAACCGCTGTTCCCCAGTGCTCAGGAATTTTGTTGATTTTGCGGTAGTTAATAGCTCTTTTAGTATTCCAGGAGGCAAAAACGGCATCTTTAGCCATATCCAGCTGCTTAAAAGGATCCTGAGGAAACTCAGTCCTTTTCTCCTTTTCTATCAACTTTTTAAACTCTTCTACTAGCTCCTTAAGATTCTCTGCGGTTAGATCAATATCCTCCTTAACCTGATGGCTCTTTTTTTTCTCCTCCAATAATTCCTCAAATTTTTCTCCTTCTATCCCTAAAACCACGCTTCCAAACATCTGAATAAGCCTTCTGTAGACATCGTAGGCAAAACGTGGATTGCCAGTTTGCTCCAGCAGGCCCTTTATCGTGTCATCATTCAGGCCTAAATTGAGCACCGTATCCATCATTCCCGGCATGGATATCCTTGCCCCTGAGCGAACCGAAACCAATAGAGGATTATGGGCATCACCGAATCTTTTATGACTCACTTTCTCGATCTTATTTAAATTCTCCCTTATCGCAGCCTCCAGGTTTTCTGGATAACGGTGGTTTTGGGTGTAGTATGTGCATACCTCGGTACTAATGGTAAAACCAGGAGGAACTCGGATGCCTAAATTGGCCATTTCAGCAAGATTTGCTCCTTTTCCTCCCAGGATATTTCGCATCTTTGTTGATCCATCGCCCCTATTTTGCGCAAAAAAATATACATACCCCCCCATTTTTTTCCTCTTCAACCTTTCTTTTTTACTTTCTTATCTTATTTTTATGTTTTTATCAACCCCTTTTTAAAAGGTTAGGTTTATTATAATAAACTATTCGTCCCTGTCAAGTGCCTCGAGAAAACCGAAGTTGAAAAATCAGAAATCAGGGATTATTACTCAGTTTCAGTGATTAGCACAAGTCCCTGACTACTAATTACTGACTACTGATCACTTACTTTTTAGGAGAAATACTCTTTAGATACTTGTAAAAGTCGCTGTCGGAGGTTAAAAGTAGCCAGGTCTGTTCATTTAGTGTTCCTTTGTAGGTATCCAGGGTCTTCAAGAAAGAATAGAATTCAGGGTCTTTACTGTAAGCCCCAGCATAAATCTTGGTAGCCTCAGCATCAGCTTTACCCGTAATCTCTTGCGCCCTTCGGTAAGCCTCCGAGGTGATCCTTTGCAGCTCCTTTTCCCTCCTACCCTCAATCTCGGCTTTTTTACCTTGACCTTCGGAGCGATATTGTTCAGCCACCCTTTTTCTCTCAGCAATCATTCTGGCATAGACCCCTTGTCTTACCCGCTCCACATAGTTGAGCCTCTTAATCCTCACATCCGCCAGTTCTATTCCGAATCCAGGAACGAGCCGAGAGGCCTCCTCTAGAATCGACCGACTTATCTCTTCCCGACCATACTTCACTTCACCTATCTCCTCTTCAATCTCTAGACTCACCTCTGTCTCGACAAACTCTCTCTCTGAATTTCTCACCAGCTCATAGAGAAGGTGGCTGGTGATTTGATTTCTGGTGGCAGAATCGATGACATCATCGAGCCTGCCAAGAGCCGTCCTTTCATTTCCTACTGTCTGGAGAAACTTAAGGGGATCAATAATTCTCCAACGGGCGGTGGTATCAACCCAGATATATCTTTTATCTTTAGTGGGAACCTGAGTAGGAAGACCATCCCAGGCCAAAAGGCGCTTCTCGAAATAGTTTACCTTCTGGATAAAAGGCTTCTTGAGGTGAAGGCCAGCTTTGGTTATGGGTTTTCCAATGGGCTCACCAAACTGGGTAATGATTACCTGTTGGGTCTGGTCTACCGTATACAAGGTGCCACCCAGAATAATCAAACCTATGATAATCACCACTAATACAGGAACCAATCTTGTGAGTCTCATTACTCGCCTCCTTTTTCAGCAAGGGATAGTAGAGGAAGTATCCCCTTTTGGTCTACATCAATTATATAGGTTCTTCCTATCTTGGGTAGAATCTCTCCCAATGTTTCCAGATATAACCTTCTCTTGGTTACATCTTTAGCCATCTGGTATTCCTTCCAGACAGCCACGAACTTGTTAGCATCTCCCATGGCTCGATTGACTCTGTTTACCGCATATCCTTCTGCCTGGCTAATAGTCTTCTCTGCTTCTCCTTTTGCTTTGGGAATAACCTTATTATAAGCCTCCCAGGCCTGATTGATAGTGGTCTCTCTATCCTGTTTTGCCACGTTGACCTCATTAAAGGAGTCTTTTACCGGATCAGGTGGGTTGACATCTTTTAACTTTACCGTGGTTACCTGAATTCCTACCTGGTAACTATCCAGAATTTGCTGAAGTTTTTCCTGTGTCTCTAATGCTACCTCTATTCGTCCTACCGTTAAAACCTCATCTACACTTCTGTCTCCCACTATCTGACGCATAGCCGACTCAGAGAGATCTCTCATCGTTTTCTGCACATCTCTCACCTTAAAAAGATATTCGATAGGGTCCTTAATTCTGTATTGAACGATCCACTCCACCACCGCTACATTTAGATCACCGGTTAACATCAAAGACTCTTCTTCAAAGCGCTCCGGCGCATATATAGTTTCCACCCCGGCTCGCAAAGTCCTAAAGCCAAACTCCCCCTTAAAGATATGCTTTACCCTGACCTTGGTTACTGTTTCGGCAAAGGGAATTTTAAAATGAAGTCCCGGCTCAGTAGTCCTGACAAATCTGCCCCACCTCTTAATCACTCCCACTTGCTCCGGTCCTATTGTATAAAAGAGAGAGATCAAAATAATTATCAAAACAATCCCTAAAATCCCCCAGCCAATCGTTTTCTTGGAAAGAGGCATAGGAAACTTAATCTCATCTCCTTCTTCATAAGCCATTTTTTCCTCCTTAAATTATCTTCCTCTTTATTTGAAACTCTTTACCTTATCAACTCTAAAATAATCCCCTCCAGCTTTTCTTTATCTTTTCCCGTTGCAAGAGACCGAACCTCTTGTCCTGATGGCAGAATTAATTCTCCCGACACACCTCCTTTTTTAACTTAGTATGTCAAACTCCTATTATCAGTATATCAAACTCCCTATTAATTGCAAGCAAAAAATTTGACTTGATCGTACTGGGGAAGTATTGGTATCCTGTGGATTTATACGCGTATCGAGGGACTTTCCCCGCAGGAGCCTTATATCAGCCACCTTAACGAGTCAGCTCTGCACGCTTTGAATTTAGGGGGAGCAGTGAGCGAAGCGAGCGTCGAGGGGGGATGTTTCCCCCCTCGAGATCCTCATGTCTTTCCCGAGACGAGAAGACGAGCAGAAACAATCCAAAGTCGATATACAGCGACGAAGGGGAAGAGTCCCGAGATTCTCTTGACTTTTACCAATGGTGGGGTAGAATGGACTATTCGCAGGCAAGACCTCTGAGTACTTGGTGAGAGCAGTTTAAGTAGTCGAAAGTACTGAGATCATAGTAAGGAGCCGAAGATGAGCCTCAAGGAAGATATTCTAGAGATAGCCAAACAGGCTAAATTTTCCAGTCAAAGATTAGCTAACCTGTCCTCAAAGATAAAGGATGAGGTCCTCTCAAGAATGGCCGAGGCCATCGAAACCAATGCCAGAAGAATAAAAGAGGAAAACTGCAAAGATGTGGCCTCAGCCAGAGAAAAAGGATTATCTGGTGCCTTAATAGACAGATTAACCTTAAACGATAAGAGGATCAGACAGATGGCCGATAGCCTAAGACAGATGGCTAGACTGGAGGATCCTATAGGAAAAGTGGATAAAATGTGGAGAAGGCCCAATGGACTTTTGATTGGTAAAGTAATCGTTCCCCTGGGAGTAATAGGCATTATTTATGAAGCACGGCCCAACGTCACGGTAGATGCTGCTGTACTCTGTCTAAAGGCGGGAAACGCTACCATCTTAAGAGGAGGATCTGAGGCCATCCATTCTAATATCTGTCTGGCCGATCTTTTGATAAAAGTAATAGAGGAGGCAGAACTTCCCGCAGGATCTATTCAATTAATAAGAACCACGGATAGAAATGCCGTAATGGAGATGTTAAAGCTGGATGAATATATCGACGTCATCATTCCGCGAGGAGGAGAAAGCCTCATTCGTACAGTTACTGAAAACTCCACTATTCCGGTAATTAAACATTATAAAGGTGTGTGTCACACCTATGTAGATGAAGAGGCAGATTTAGACATGGCTGAGAAAATTGCCTTCAACGCTAAGGTTCAGCGACCAGGAGTTTGTAATGCTATGGAAACCCTTCTGGTAAATGAAAAGATTGCCGCTCAATTTCTACCAGGCATGATCAAAAAATTTCAAGGAGCAGGAGTGGAGGTTCGGGGAGATGAAAAGACCTGCAAAATAGCGGAAGGAATCAAGCCCGCTACTGAGGAGGACTGGCAGACTGAGTATCTCGATCTTATTCTCTCTGTTAAAGTGGTGAAAGGAATCGAGGCCGCTATCCATCATATCAATAGATATGGCTCCCATCACTCTGATGCTATCGTTACCGAAAATTTAAGAAAATCGAGGAAATTCTTGCAGGAGGTTGACTCAGCAGCCGTTTATGTGAACGCCTCCACCCGGTTTACTGACGGAGGTGAGTTTGGTCTGGGAGCGGAGATAGGAATTAGCACCCAGAAATTACATGCTCGAGGCCCAATGGGAGTATGCGAGCTGACTAGCAGCAAGTTTATTATATTAGGGGACGGACAGATAAGAGAATAGAGACGTGGTAAGATGAAAATTATTAAGATAGATCCTGACCATCCGGAAGAGAAGAAAATAGAGAAAGCCATTCAAATATTGAAAAAGGGTAAGATAGTAGCCTTTCCCACTGATACAGTCTATGGTCTCGGAGTTAGTGCTGAGAATGAGGCAGCCATAAAGAGACTCTACTGGGTGAAAAAAAGGCCATTAGATAAACCCATGACCTTGTTCTTAAGAAAAAAAGGAGGCTTCATACGGTTCGTCCAGGCTGTTCCGCTTTTTGCTCAAAGGTTGATAAATGAGTTCTGGCCCGGTCCCCTTACTTTAATCTTTAAGGCAAGCCAGGGCAGTCCTCCCAGTCTCATCAGCAAACAAGGAAAAATTGGACTAAGACTCTCGGCACATTCTATTCCCCGAACAATTATGGAAAAAGGAGAAATTCTGCTGGCGACCACCAGTGCTAATCTGTCTGGTGAATTCACCCCTTCTACTTCTGGGGATCTGGATAAAGCGTTATTAGAGGATATAGATCTTCTCATCGATGGAGGAGAGAGTCTACTAGGCGAGGAATCTACCATAGTAGATGTCACTCGGTTTCCTCCTCTTTTAATCAGGGAAGGGTGGTTACTCCCAGCCCAAATAGAGAAAGTATGGCAGGGAAAAGGAGATGTTCTCTTTGTCTGCACAGGCAATACATGTCGAAGTCCTATGGCAGAGGGTCTATTAAAAAAGCTATGGCCTCAAAGAAAAAAAAATGAGATAAAAATAGATTCGGCAGGAACAAGTGCCCTGCCCGGCTTGCCCTCAACTTCTTTAACCCAAAAAATAATGAAAGAAAAGGGAGTGGATATCTCTTACCATGAGAGTAAGCCTTTAAACCAAAAGATGGTGGAAGAGGCTGATTTAATCTTAGTAATGGAAAAGATGCATAAAAACAAAGTCCTGGATCTTTCCTCTTTAGCCGAAGGTAAGGTCTTCTTGCTTACAAAATTTGCTTTAGGAGTAGATGAAGAAATTCTTGATCCTATGGGGAGATCGGAAGAGAGTTATCGAGAATGCGCGAGGGAGATTGAAAAAAATATAGAAGGCGTGCTGGAAAAATTGATGGGCTGTGGCAAATGAAGGAAAAACGACCTTCCTGGGACGAATATTTTACGCAGATTACTCATTTAGTAGCTACTCGTTCCACCTGCTTGAGGCGAAAGGTGGGAGCTTTATTGGTCAAGGAAAAGAGAATTCTTTCTACCGGGTACAATGGTGCCCCTCGTAATTTACCTCATTGCAGAGAAGCAGGATGTCTTCGTGGTAAACTAAATATCCCCTCCGGGGAAAGACAAGAGATCTGTCGGGGTCTGCATGCTGAACAAAACGCCATAATTCAAGCTGCTTTATACGGAATAAGTATCAAGAACTCAATCCTTTACTGCACACACCAACCCTGTATAACCTGCAGTAAGATGATAATAAATGCAGGAATAAAAAGAATTATTTTCCAGGGTGAGTATCCTGATCCCCTGGCTCGCCAAATGCTTGAAGAAGCCGAAGTTGAACTAATCAAAATGGGAGAGGAAAATGCCGGAAGAGGCTCTGAAAAGAATAGAAAAAGCGGAAAGTGAGGCAAAGAGAATACTGGAGGAAGGAAGAAAGAAAAAAGAAAAGATATTGGAACAGGCTGGACAAAAAAGCGAAGAAACTCTCACCCAAGCCGAGAAAGAGGGAAAAAGAGAAGGAGAAAAAATAAAAGAGAAGCTACAAAAAGAAGCGGAGGAAGAAATAAAAAGAATCAGGGAAGAGTTTGAGAAGAAACGAAAAAATATTGAGAATCAGAGAAGGGAAAATCTAGCTCAGGTAATAGAACACATTGTCAAAAGGGCAAAGCAATGGCTCTCTATGAGATGAGGAAGGCATATATTATTGGAGATCTTAGTCTTCGAGACTCTATCATAAAAAGACTGGGAGACTTAGCGCTTTTGCAGCCCGGGAAGATCGATGAAAAGACGACAACCTCATCCTTCAAGCCAACCCAGATGAAGACAGAAGAGCTGGACGATAAACTTTCTCGGCTTAATTGGACCATTAAATACCTGGAGCAGTTTGATGAAAAAAAAACCTCACTAGGATTTTTCCCGGCTAAGACCATAATAAAAGAAAAGGATTTTTCCACATGGATTGAAAGTTTTGACTGGCAGAAAATCCAAAAAAGATGCCAGGGGCTCGAAGAAGAAACGGAAATTCTCAAGGAAGAAAAAAATAATCTTGAAGAAAAGTATTCACTTCTCTCACCCTGGAGGCAGCTACCTATCTCTACGGAAAGATTAGAGGGAGGAAGATGGGTTGACTACCAGCTGGGAATGATTCGCCTCGAGCTAGAAGATCTCTTTCGAAAGGAACTGGAAAAACTGGAGGCAACCCATTTAAATATCATTAAAGAAGAGGGGGGTAATCTTTTCTTCTTACTTATCTTCCTCAAGGAAGACCGGAAGAAGTTAGAATCAATTTTCCAGAGATTAAAAGTAGAAAAGGCTCAGCTTAAGGAATTCGGAGTCCCGGAGAGAAAACTAAAGGAAATTCGCCAAAGAATCGACCACATAAGAAATCAAATAGGGAAGATCAAGGAAGAATCAAAGAGAATTTGCCGGGAAAAAATCAGACTCATGGCCCTATACGACCATTTTTATCATTTGCGTCAGGAAAGGAAGGTAGCGGCAAATACCAGATCAAGCCCCTACACCTTCCTCCTGGAAGGATGGATTAGAAAAGTTGATTTAGCCAAACTAAAGGCCGGACTAAAAGATTTTTCATCCCTCGAAATCGTGGTAAGAAAGCCTCATCAAAATGAGGAAAGTAAAGTTCCCGTTGCCCTTCATAATGCCTCCCCCTTCAAGCCATTCGAGCTGGTAACCAATCTTTATGGAATACCCCGGTACTTTGAAATTGACCCCACTCCCTTTCTGGCCCCTTTCTTTGCTCTTTTTCTGGCCATTTGTTTAACTGATGGTGGTTATGGGATCATTTTATTGGTACTTTCCTACCTGATGCTTAAAAAATTTAAGGCCGAGGGAGGAGCAAAGAAACTATTCAACATGTTGTTCATAGTTGGATTTGTTACTTTAGGGGTAGGAATCATCACCGGAGGTGTCTTTGGAATTGAGTTTACTCATCTTCCCGCATCTTTAGGTTTTTTTAAAAAATTGGCCTTATTAAATCCCATGAGAGACCCCATGACATTTCTGGCCATCTGTCTGGGTCTGGGACTCATTCATTTATTGCTGGGAATAGGTCTGGAATTATGGGAAGATCTAAGAAGAAAAGATATAGTCTCGGCGGTGCTGGATCATGCCTCCTGGATCGTACTTATTCTGGGAATAATCCTTGTGGCTATGCCTATTTCGAAAGGTTTCCTTTTAGGAGCTAGTTCAGCCACTACCCAGGGAGCTAACCCCGGACCAAATATAGCTATGTCCTTCTCCTTTCAAAACCTTGCCAGAATCTGGAATGCACTACCAGGATATTCCCGCGTGGGTCTGGTAATGTCCCTCTGGGGCGTGATGGCTCTATTTCTCTTTGTGGGAAGAAAAAGCAAAAATCTCTTTATCAGATTGGCTAAAGGAGGATATGAGCTCTATGGGATAGTTCAACTCTTTGCTGATGTCCTTTCCTATTCCCGACTTTTAGCCCTGGGTCTAGCCACTGGCGTAATCGCTACTGTAGTCAATACTATAGCGCTAATGACCTATGGTATTCCTATTATTGGCCCTGTGCTCATGGTGATGATTCTTATAGGGGGTCATCTAGGCAACCTAGTCATAAATTGTCTTTCTGGGTTTATTCATACCTCTCGTCTTCAGTTTGTAGAATTCTTTGGCAAGTTCTATCAAGGGGGAGGGAAAAGCTTTAGACCATTCCGGCGAGAAGGAAAGTACGTAGCCATACGGTAGAATAGAGGAGAAGAAAGTTGCAGAGTTTTCAATTTTACCTTCCTACCAGAGTTTATTTCGGAAAAGGAATGATAGAAAAAGTAGGAGAAGAGGCTAAAAAACTGGGTAAAAGAGCTTTAGTTGTCACAGGTGGAAAATCCGCTAGAAGGATGGGAGCTTTGCAAAAAATAGAAGACTTTCTGAAGAAAATGGGAGTAAAGACAATTCTTTTTGAGGGGGTGGAGGCCAACCCGAGTCTGGAGACGATAAAGAGAGGAATGAATCTTGCTAAAAAGGAAAAGTGCCAGATTATTGTGGGACTGGGAGGAGGAAGCCCCATGGATGCAGCCAAGGGAATTGCGGTCTCATCCACCAACCCAGGCGGCTTTACCCAATACTTGGGAAGAAATAAACTGAAAGAGGTTCCCCTTCCAGTGATAGCCATTCCCACTACCGCAGGAACAGGAAGTGAAGTAACTCCTTATGCAGTCTTTACTACGACAGATGGGAAGCACCAAAAAAAAATTATGGCTGATGATTTTATCTTTCCTAAAGTAGCTTTGGTTGACCCGGAGCTCACCCTATCCTTACCCGCATCGGTTACTGCCGACACAGGAATAGATGCCCTCTCCCACGCCATTGAGGGTCTTATTTCCAATAACTCGCAGCCCCTTAGCGATCGTTTAGCCCTGGAAGCGATTAAACTTCTCTCTACCCACCTACCAGAAGTAGCGAGAAATCCTCAGGATACAGAGGTTCGGGGCCAGATTTTATATGCTTCTCTCCTGGCAGGGATGGTTATCGCTCAAACCGGCACTATCATCGTTCACGGAATGAGTTACCGGCTAACTACCGATTTAAATCTTCCTCATGGAAGGGCTTGTGCAATTCTTCTTCCCTGGGTATGTGAGTTTAATCTTAAGAGCAGCTCTGCTAAACTCACTTCTTTAGCTAAAAGTTTAGGAGAAGACGTAGAAAATCTATCTCAAGAGGAAGCTGGCCAAAGGGTAGTCAATCGATTAAGAGAGCTTCTCTTACAGGTGGGTCTTTCTCAGGATTTAAACCTGAGGAAAATAGAAGAATCCCAGATTAGGGATTTCGCTCATGAAGTGATGCAGGACAAAAGAAAACTGGCCAACAACCCCCGTAAGATCACTCTAGAGAATATAATAGAGATCTACCGGAAGGCTTTTGGGGTAGTCAAATGAGCCTGAAAAGACGGCTGATAAAGTCCCGATTGACTCCTGCTCAGATTAAGACTATGAACACCGAGGAGCTTATAAGGGGTGAGCATATGTTTACCTATCTCCAAGAGCCCGATGTCCCAAGATCTGGCAATTCAGAGAACTTCATAAACTGGTTAGATCCTGGGAAGGTCCAGGTATGGTTTTAGAATCACCAAAAGTCTTCAGGATCACCTGAAACTGTATCAAAAGATGAAATATAGGGCAAGTGTAATATAAAACAAAAATTTCTCGCTCAAATTAGCACCTGACAAGAGAAAGAACTAGAAAAGTTGCCACAAGCTTGACCAAGTTTCTTGTTCAGAGAAAAAAGGGATGCTCCGGCTCTTGTTTAAAGAGTTAAACTAAAGAACGGGAGGATGAGTATGGTGGCAAAAGGATACATGGGAAAGATTTTGCGGGTAGACCTAAGCAGAAGAAAGGTGATCATAGAAGACACCGAAGAAGAGCAGGCTAAGAAATACATTGGTGGAAGCGGGTTAGGAGCAAAAATTCTGTTCGAGGAAACGTCGGTGGAAACCAATCCTCTCGGCTCCGAAAACCTACTGATTTTTGCTGTTGGTCTTTTGACGGGAACCCGTGTTTTCAGTTCGGATAGATCTGAAGTAATTGCCAAGTCCCCAGCTACGGGTATTTATTGCGAGGCAAATTGTGGAGGACACTGGGGAGAAAAGTTTAAACGGTGTGGATATGATGCGTTGGTTATTCAGGGCAAAGCAGAAGTCCCCGTATATCTCTCTATTGATGAAGATCAGGTCGAGATCAAAGATGCATCCCACCTCTGGGGTAAGGATACCTTTGAAGCTGCAAAAATCCTGAAAGAAGAAAGAAGTGAATCAGCGCAGGTGGCCGCAATTGGTCAGGCTGGAGAGAACCTGGTAAAATTTGCCGCTATCATGACTGATGGTGAACATGGAAGAGCCGCAGGTAGAGGCGGTCTGGGAGCAGTAATGGGGTCAAAAAAGTTAAAAGCAATAGTGGTGAATGGCAAAAGAAAGGTTGACATTGCACAGGAAGAAAAGTTTAACAACTTATTGAGAAAAATTGTACCTACGATGAAAACTGATCCGCAGGCCCTGGCGCAATTTGGCACTTCTGCTGGTCTTGTTCTTTGTGAAAATATAGGTGATCTTCCCATCAAAAACTGGTATCAGGGAAAATGGGAACAAGGAGCAGGAAAAATCTGTGGCCCAACAATGGCTAAAACTATCTTGGCTGGAAGGTATGCCTGTGGGCGTTGTGTAATCGGGTGTGCCTAGCTATTAAGATAGATTTACCAAAACAGTCAAATTGTCAGTAAAATTTCTTTCAGCTCTCTTTTGAAAAAATTGAAGGTCGCTGATAGTATCAGTTGGTCAGAGGGGTTTTTCACCTCTCTCCTAGAGAATAACAGATATTTGCGGATGAAAGCCGGCAGTGGATCTTCGCTTGTAAAAAGAAAGTAGGGTAATTGATAAAAAAAATTTAATGGCAAATGGCTTGTCATTTCAATGGCCTTTTTGAGGGACTGCTTTAGAATTGTTGAAGTCATGGACAATTTTTTTTGCCCTTGTTTTTTCCATATCGATAAAGACAATTACTATATTATCAATGAGGAGGTTTAAATGGTTTCTGCTCAGAACTTAAAAGTTTTGTCACGAGATGAAATTTTCTCGAAGGAACCTGAATGGCGAGTTCCCGGGGGCTCGAACTATTTTTCCATGTACTCCAGTGTTTTTGGAGGCGTGGTAACCGATCCTGCTTTAATGGTACTTCCGGTGGATGATCATATGGTCCATCGTGGGGATGGTATTTTTGAAGCTTTCAAGTGTGTAAATGGGTATATTTACAACCTTGGCGCCCACCTTGCAAGATTGCAAAAATCTGCAGAGCTCATCTCGCTGAATTTACCCTTTGATCTTGATACCATTAGGAAAATCATTATCGAAACCGTAGCTATAGGTGGGGTGAGGGATTGTATGATACGGGTTTTTGTTTCCCGGGGACTGGGAGGATTTGACTGCGCGCCAAAAGAGTGCCCCAAGAGCAATCTCTACGTTATCGCCATGGAGGCTTGGACTGCGCCAGGCTATTTTTATACTGAGGGAGTATCAGCCATAACCAGCAAGATTCCGGTTAAACCCGCTTTTTTCCCTGAGGTTAAATCCTGTAATTATCTGCCAAATGTACTGGTGGATATGGAGGCAGAGCAGAATAAGGCAGAGTTTGCCATCATGGTTGATCCAGAAGGATACCTGGCGGAAGCAGCAACTGAAAATGTAGCTATCGTGAACGAAGAGAAGATATTTATGTATCCCAAATGTGGCCAATGGTCAATAGGTCTATGGCCGCCCTAGCCCAATATTCCCTGAACAGGCAGTCATTTCCGAAAAGCGGAGGGTTTATTCACCTTGATGATGGGGATATGCTAGGTGAACTGACCATCGAGCTTTCCCCCCCGACTGTGTGAGATCCCATTGTTATACATCATATTTGAGGAAAAAAATTTTGGAAAAATTCTTGACTTTTGTCAATTATTAAAGTAGACTTAGAGGTTATTTTGTCAGAACTTAAAAGGTTATATGCTTACCTTCCCTAATGAAGAGAAAAAAATCTTGACATTAACGTAAATGTTTATTATACTAATGGTAATGATAATGATTACCATCTAAAAGTGAATCACCAGAGGAGATGGGAAGTTGATATTGAAGAGGGGCAACAAAAGCGTAAAAGGCTTGATAGGCGTAAAAAAGAGGGGAAGGTTTTTGGCCTACGGCCATCTGGCCGATTTTATAGGGCTCAATGAAC
>NJBP01000048.1 GCA_005223085.1 Candidatus Aerophobetes bacterium Ae_b3b
GCAATAGCACCCTCAGTGTTCAGGTAGCCGTCGACTTTGTAGGTTGAATAGTTGCCAAGCTCTCCCCCAAACGACCAGATGACTTGTTCGGCGAACATTGCCAGCGAGTCATATCCGTTATCACCGTAGATTGCCACGCCATAGAAATCGTTAGCCGGATCGTGGAAGAATTCGGCTATGTCTTTCAGCATATCCCAGGACTTTGGGATTCCCAGGGTATATCCATATTTTTTTTCAAAAGCAGCCATGTTGTCAGGATCCTCAAAGAGGTCTTTGCGATATGCCCAGGCTAATGCGTCCCCTTCGCACGGAACTGCATAGTACTTTCCTGACCCCTTGGGGTACTCCGCGTAATAGGTTAGAGAAGCAGGAGTAAAGGTTTTGTCAACCTGGTGCTCGGTAATCCAGTTGGTCAAATCTACGTAGTGTCCGCCAACTACGTTGTTTCCGATGTCCTGACTGTCACCGACGATGATGTCCCAGGCGTCACTTTTGGCAATTAGCTCAGTATTGTATTTCTGCACGAACGTCTCCCACGGAGTTTGCTCAACAATTACTTTGATGCCGGTCTCGGCAGTAAAATCCCGAGACAGCTTTTCCAGATAATCAGCTGGCGCCCACTGTGCCCAATGAATTGTGATGAACTCCTGAGCCAGAGCTTGACGGCTGGCCAGAGAAAGGCCAACAATCAGGGACACACTCAAAATAACCGCTACTGACGGTAAGGATATTTTCTTCATTTGTCTTCCTCCTCTTCTTTTGGAATGCTTCATTTCTCTCAAGAACCTCCAAGATAAAGAAGTCAATATTTGGATGATTATCTCTTGGAGGACCGCCTCCTAATCTTTGGCTAGTGGCCTGTCTAATGTCTCACCTCCCTTTGGCCTTGTTCTTAGCGTTGTTACCTTCCTGGAGAACGCTCGCATCACGATTATGCTCTCCTCAATTGCGAGATAATCTCTTGTCCTAAATCCTCTTTATCTATGGCTAGGTAATCTGTTCTCCTTGAGAAGACGGATTCTGAGAGATATTCTTCTATCCCGGCATCTTTTTTTGCCTCTTTCAACTTCTCCTGTTTGACGCCACTTATTCTTAGGCTTCAGCTTTTTTAGTGTATTAAATGTATTAAAATAGTCAAGCCCATTTTTCTTTTTCATTTTTCTTTTGTTACTCTTATTTTCTTTTGGAGCTAATCTTACTCCGCCAGAGCTAGCGGTGGCGTACCAGAGCTATATAATTCTCTACTTTAGGCACTTCCCTCAATTTAGTAAAATCCAGAAAAATTGACAGAATATTCCTTTTATGGTAAAATAATAAGTGAAAAATGGTTTCAATAAAAAAAGGAAGGAGGTGGGGATAAGGTAAAAGGTGTCTGTTTTTCATGTATGTAATTGAGAAAGAAGGAGGAAAAGATGAAAAAGATAGGTTTAATAGCTATGACACTATCGTTGATTCCCCTGCTTTTTGGAACGCCTGTTGGTGCTAAGAAAGAGGTTAACTTCTTTCTGGCACTGTACGATGGATTGAGACCTGAATACTACCAGGATTTAAACAGAGCTTTTAACGAGGCAAATCCAGACATAGATTTAAAAGTTATCCCTGTGGATTGGAATGCTCTCCATGATAAGCTGGTAGTTGCTATTGCAGGAGGTAGGCCTCCAGATCTTTCGGTTATTGGAACCCGATGGTTATTAGAATTTTTAGATATAGGAGTGGTAGAACCTATAGAAAAACATCTAAGTAAAGAGTTAATTGACAATATTGAACCCGGAGCTATGGAAGCCAGAATCAACAATGTTCTCTATGCTCTACCCGTAGCAGCCGGCCCTCGATTTTTGTACTATCGCTCTGACATCTTTAAGGAACATGGTATTGCCGGACCCCCAGACACTTTTGAGGAGATGCTTACCTATGCCCAAAAGATCAATGATCCCCCCAATTTCTACGGTGTAGGAATGAGCGGGAAAAAGTATGTGGAGCTCACCGAATTTGCCTATTATCTTCTCGGAAACGATGGCTACTTTTTCGAAATCAACCCTGATGGAAGCTACGGAAAGTGCCGAGTTAACGATGAGGCAGGAGTTGGAGCTTTGACCTTTATGAACGATTTGGTTAACAAATACAAGGTGACTCAGTCAGGTGTGACTGCATATACACGAGATGAAGTTCAGGATCTTTTTGTCTCCGGTAAATTAGGCACCATCTTGATTGGAGCATACACTGATGTCATTCTGAAGCAAAGAGGGGTTACCTTCAAATGGGATTATGGTCTCATACCTCGTTTTGCCGGTAAAGATCGTCATCCCCTTATGATTACCGATTCCATTATGATGTTTGAAGCCTCAAAAAACAAGGAAGCAGCAGCAAAGTTCTTGGAGTTCTTTTATCAGGATGAGTGGCGACTTGGGTTTGACAAACACGTTGGATTTCCTCCTGTGCTAAAATCGGTAGGGAAAATGCCTTATTTCCAGGCACCAATCTATAAAGTCATGGTTAACTCTATGTCTGGAGCTAAGGGATGGCCTTTGATTCCTCAATGGGCAGAATGTAATGATATAATCTGGGATGCAATAGGGGCAACTTTCTTAGGTCAGAAAACTCCCAAGGAAGCACTGGATGAGGCAGCAGCAAGAATAGATGAGATTCGGGAAGAATAGTAAGTCGAAGCTCAGGTGGCCTTTAGGCCACCTGAGCTTTAATTATAGTTATGGATAAGAATCTTGCCTCTCGTCCTAAAGTAAAAGTCGCCTTTTGGACTACAGAGTCGACGCTTGCCTACCTTCTTCTCTTACCTGCTATAGCAGTCCTAATAGCTTTTATGCTTTATCCTATTGTTTACGTTTTCCTAACATCGCTGTATAAAACCAACCGAATAGGGAATCTGGTTGAATTCATCGAGACAGATAACTTTAAAACTTTATTTAGCAGGAGGGAATTTTGGGAAGTAACCATCAGATCAGTTATCTGGACTGTCCTGGCAGTTTCTGCTAAAACTTTAGTAGGTCTTACCATTGCTCTTTTGTTAAATGTTGATTTTAAAGGAAGAAAACTGGCCCGCACTCTGGTTATTCTCCCCTGGGCATCCTCAGTTCCTATAAGTGCTATGCTCTGGCAGTGGACATATAATTATGATTTTGGACTTCTCAATTATACCCTGAAAATAACCGGTCTCTGGAAGCACCCTCCTCACTGGCTGGGATATCCCCTTTCTGCTTTTGTTGCTAATCTTTATGTGGACATCTGGATTGGCATACCTTTTATGGCTTTGGTCTTCTTAGCTGGTCTTCAAAGTGTACCTCCAAATTTGTATGAAGCAGCCGAGGCAGATGGAGCAAGCCTCTGGCAGAAGTTTTATCATATTACCCTGCCTTTACTTAAACCAGTCCTGCTAATTGCTACTTTACTCTCCTGTCTTTGGACCTTTAATGATTTTAATGTCATTTATATTTTAACCAGAGGTGGACCAGTAAATTCCACCGATATCCTTATTACTTTTATCTATAAATATGCCTTTAGTTTTTTGAAATTCGGACCGGCCGCTGCCATGGCAGTAGTTGCCTTCGCTATTCTTCTCATTTTAAGCTTACTCTATGCCTGGTTTTATTTCAAAAGTGAAAGGTACTGATGAAGCAAAATAAAGGTAAATTTGTTGTCTGTTTCTTAATCATAGTTATACTATTGGTGTTACTATTCCCTTTCTTTGTGACTCTTTCTACGGCATTTAAACCATTAAAAGAGGTTTACGCCTCTCCTCCTCATTGGATACCTTACCGATTATGGTGGCGTAATTTTAGTGATGTCTGGACAAAATACCCTCTGGCGCAGTATTTTATCAATAGCTTTATTATTGCCTCAGGGGCAACTCTCTTAAACATGGTAATATGTATTCCTGCTGCCTATGCAGTTGCCCGATTAAAATTTGTTGGGCGAAAATTCTTGCTGTTTTCGTTTCTGGTTGTTCAAATGTTTTCCCCTATTATTGTGGTTATTTCCCTATTTAAAATCTTTGCTCGCTTAGGCATGATTGATACTCTCTCATCTTTGGTTATTGTTAATACTGTGTTTACTCTGGCCTTTTCCATCTGGATGTTGAATGGTTACTTTTCCACTATACCTATGGAAATAGAGGAGGCTGCTCTTATAGATGGATGCACTCGTCTAAAAACCATAATCCATGTTACTCTACCCATTGCTATGCCTGGAGTGGTCACCACTCTTATTTACACCTTTATCTGGGCCTGGAATGAGTTTATGTTTGCCTTAACTCTTATCAATACAGCGGCAAAAAAGCCATTAACACTGGGTCTTTATGATCTTGTGGGAAGGTGGGAAGTACAGTGGCAGTATCTTACAGCAGCTTCTCTCTTCGCTGTTACCCCTGTTATAGTCTTGTTTATTTTGATTGAAAAACAATTGGTTAGAGGCTTAGCTGGGGGAGCTATAAAGGGATAAGTTAAATTCAGATTCGGCGATTTGCATAAAAAAGTTAGTTCAAGGCCTTCCCGCCGTATGGCCTGATGATTCCTGTCCTATGGTTCCTCTTGCCAGAATACTTCCCTTGCTTCCATAAACCTCCAGCCTGTTTTCAGAGGAAGCATCCGGGATATTGAAATGGTTATCCACCACTCCTACAGCACCTGTTTCAAATTTTAATAAAACTACCGCTGTGTCCTCTACTGGATAATCCTGTATTAGGCCTCCTGTATAGCAGAAAACTTCTACCGCCTTCCCCATAAACATCTCCAGCAAATCAATACAGTGAGTTCCCATATCTATAAGTGACCCTCCTCCTCCAAACTCGAACCTTTGACGCCAGGTCCCTTCCATAGGTGGATACCAGCAGGTTAATTGAGCTCTTCCCATAACTAAAGTTCCCAATGCTCCTTCATCTATGAGCTCTTTTATCTTGCGATGATGAGAGTGGTAGCGCATCATATAATCTAAGGTAAATTTTACCCTATTTTCCTCACATACCCTCATCATCTCCTCTGCCTGGTTTAAATTCATAGCCATAGGCTTTTCACAGAGAATGTGTTTTCCAGCTCGGGCAGCTTTAAGAGCTTGTGGATGATGCAGGTAGGTGGGAGTAGCAATGTAAATGGCTTCCACCTCTGGGTCATTAATCAAATCATCCTCTTTGGTGTAGTATCGGATCCCTCCGTATTTTTCTGCCACCTTTTTTAAACGCACCTCATCTATATCCATCAATGCCACAAGTTTAGCATTTTCTGCAGGGATTATTCCCTCAGGGATTGTTCTTCTATCAGCAATACCGCAGGCTCCAATAACTCCCCATTTTACTGACATACAGACCTCCTCTCTGCTGAACCCGGCAAAAATCCTGATCATCGAGTTTCCCTTATCTTACATAGTGAGAGGCAACCTTCTTAATTGCTTTGGCAAATAGATGAATATGTTCCTCTTCAAAGGTAGGGAACATATGGACAACAAAGGTTCTTTCCTCTAACCAGGCACAATTGGGACAAAAACCCTTGTCATACTCTACTTGTTTGGGATCGGTATATTCTCTTGATTCAAAAGGGAACTTAAATCTACCAAAACCATTATGCTCTGTGTAAGCTTTTTCCTTATAGCTCTGAGGCCAAAACTCCTTCCAGGCTACAACACCTTCGGCAAGTATTGCCTTCAGAAATCTATTTTTATCACAGGTAAGTCTATCCAGATCAAGAACAATGGGGAAGACATAAAAACCATTTAGCTTTTCCTTATTGTGGACTGGTAGATACTTAATCTGTGGGCAATCTGAGAGCTCATCAATTAAAATCTCTCCGTATCTACGTCGTCTTGGCAAATTCCAGGTATCGATCCTTTCCAATTCCTTAAGGCCAATAGCGGATTGCATTTCAGTCATTCTATAATTAAAACCAATCCGCCGGTGAATGTAAGGCAAAGCCTGTTCCATCTCTAAAAGGCTCATTCTCTTCTCAACATCATAGCCATGATCACGAAAGGAGCGCGCCTCCCAGGCAATTTCCTCATTATTGGTAACAACCATTCCACCTTCTCCACCAGTGGTAAAGGTCTTGTTTTGACAGAAGCTAAAGGCTCCCACATCACCTATAGAGCCAACCTTCTTTCCTTTATAGAGAGCACCGTGTGCCTCAGCGGCATCTTCAATTACGTAAAAACCATGCTTTTTAGCAATAACCATAATTTCATCCATTTCACAGACGTTGCCATAAAGATGAACCGGGATGATGGCACGGGTACGAGGGGTTATCTTTCCTTCAATATCCTCCGGATCAATGCAATGGTCCTCCCGACGAACATCAGCAAAAACAGGAATTGCTCCTGCTTGAACTATACAAAAGGAGCTAGCAATGAAGGTATAAGGAACAGTAATTACCTCATCTCCAGGACCAATATTTAAGGCACCCAAAGCAGTATGCAAGGCGGAGGTACCGCTGCTGGTACTGATTGCATACTTTATTCCACACCATTTGGCAAAATGTTTTTCAAATTCCGTTCCTAAAGGACCTGTCCAGTAGTTTACTTTACCTGTCTTCAGGGGTTCCATGGCTGCCTGGATTATTTCCTCTGTAAACCAGGGCCAGGAAGGCAGTTTTTCCTGGATAGTTGGTTTTCCTCCTTCAACGGCTAATTTTTCAGACATATCATCCTCCTTATAGATCTAAAGCTCCCCTATCATTTTTACTTTTGCATCTCTTCTACTGATTCTATTACTGCATCGGCCATATACTCAAGTTGTTCGTGGGTTAAGGGGCAAAGTGCGGAATCTGAACTACTCCTTTTTGAGTAAGCTTTTCCTTCAAATCCTGGATATCCCCTTTTTAGTCTATCAGGGTCTAGCTGCAGAAGATAAAGGTGATGGGTGCTTTTTATTTACGCACCATCCAGGGGAGGAGTTACAATCCTTTCCTAACCCAGGATATGTGATGTTGTGTAAACTAGGATATAAAGTGTGCCCTGTTCTCTCGTGAAATGGTGGCTGTTTCAGCGATATAAAGTCCATTACCAATCTTATAGCTTCAACCAACCACCATTTCACTTTACATTTGGATTGTTTCTCTTAGCTCGTTACAGGTCGATGTTCTTACTGTTACAGAAGAGTATTAATACTGTTGAAATTCACGGTTTTTTCGAGGTCGAGCTTCGTTGACAACGATTTCTCTATCCTGCAACGTCTTTCCATTGAGAAGCTTAACAGCCTTATCTGCATCCTCGTCAGAGCTAATTTCTACAAAACCAAAACCCCGAGATCTTCCGGTAGCCCGGTCAGTAATTACATTCACTTCGGTTACCGTCTCGAATTCCTTGAAGAGATCTCTAAGATCATCTTCAGTCGCCTTGTAGGAAAGGTTTCCTACATAGAGTTTTTTACTCATTTTTTCTCCTTTTTCCACTACCTTTGGGCAGTGGATATTTTCTCTATTCCTGTTTACCATAAAAATGCTGCTGAGCACATTATGATGATTAACCCCAATAATCAAGTAGATTTTTGCTGTCAGGGTAAGCTACTCTTAAAACGTAGCTACTATAGGGGAAATAGGCAGGTCCTAGGCTATCCATATGTTAGTTACTCTGATTACCAAAAATCGCAATAACATCGTACACCATTCTATTTCCTTGTCAAGCTGTGCGGTGACAGAATTATTTAAGAGGATTTGGAGAACCGGGGATATCGAAATGGCGTTTATTTTGGGAGGTAAAATAAGGTTATTTACTACAATTAAGTGGGATTAGAAAGATTCTCTGTGCAGAGCGGAATCACATCATTACAGATTCAATAATCAGTAGAGCAGAGTGTTTAAAATCAAAGAAAAGTTGTTACTATGGCGAAGAGTCAAACTCCATACGGTTAACTCTATTTTTGCGATTTATATCATCCTGCAAGGTTAACCTAAACAATTCTCTTTTTGGGCTAAATTATGGACAATCCTATTGTAACATTTAAGATATGGGTTCCTATTCCTCCATATAACAGCTTAGTATGGGAGCTCATTAGACGCATGCAGGGCATTTTACCCAGTCTGACACTAAATCCTAGATAATTTCAATCTTAAATATCAAATAGTGCCACCTGCTCTCCAATTCATGCCCAATTGGACAAAATTGAACAGTCCAAACTTTGAATTTAAGCTATTTTCTTGTAATTAATATGTTTTCATGAACTAAATAAGCAACTACTACAATCCCTCAAGCAATTCTTAATCCCATGCCACAATAGCCTAATAGGTTAAATTAACATCTATAATTTTATTCCACTCATCATATGAGTGATCCTCTATAGATCCTCTTTTGATAATTCCTGCATTATTAACGAGAATATCTATCTTCCCGAATTTAAAATAAATACTTTTCACCATCTCTTCAACTTCCTTTTGATTTGAGACATCAGCCCTTACCATAAGAGCCTGTCCCCCTTGTGATTTTATCTGGTGACCAAGCTCCTCCGCTTTCTCAAGATCAACATCATTGACAACTACCACTGCACCTTTTCGTGCAAATTGTAAAGCAACAGCTTTTCCTGTTCCTCGTGCACTTCCCGTTGCTATAGCTTCCTTATTCTCCAGCATCATGTTCAATATCCATTATTTGCCTACTGTTTCACTGCTCCAGCCGTCAAGCCTCTCACAAGGGCTCTTTGCAAAAAGACATAGAGAAGCACTGACGGCAGGGATGCTACCAAGGTGGCCGCCATCAACATCGGCCAATTTACCTGAAACTGCCCTACAAAAAAAGCGAGTCCGACTGTTACAGTCCTGGTCGATTCTGTAGCTGTTAAAGTCAATGCCCACAGCAAATCTTGCCAAGCTAACAAAAAGCTGAACAATATTGTAGCAACCATCCCTGGAACTGCTAATGGGGAAACAACCAAAAGAAAGGCCTGGAATCGCGAACACCCATCAACCATTGCTGCCTGATCAATCTCTGGTGGGATGGTGTCAAAGTATCCCTTTGTCATCCACGCACAAAAAGGCAAAGATATTGTAGTAAGAGCGATCATTAATCCAAACCTTGTATTATATAGATTGAGTTTGGCTAGTATCTTGAAGTACGGCCCGATAATTACTGTTCCTGATATCATCTGAGTTGCAAGGAATGCCCCAATGAGAAAAGTTCTTCCGCGAAATTTAGACCTAGAAAAACCATATCCGGCCAATGCGCCGATAAAGGTAGCGAGTAAAGCTGTAGAAGAAGCGACGAGCATACTATTCATAAAGTAGGTAGTGAAATGGTAGCCTTTCCATATCTGAGTATAACTTTGAAAAGTAGGACGCTCAGGTATCCATGTTATCGGAATCGACATAGCCTCTGGATTAGTTTTCAAGGAAGTCGCCAGCATCCATGCGAAAGGAAACAAGGCATACATCACGAAAAGCGTTGAAATAATAACTATCAAGACACCTTTTATGATCTTGTGGCTACTTTTGGAATCCTCTCTTTGCATTCGCAACATTTTGATCCTCAACCTATACCTCACTTAACAGACCCTTAATATAAGGGATGCTGATCACTAGTAGAACGATCGTCAGCATAATTGCAATTGCAGAGGCATATTCAAAGTTAAAGAATTTAAAGTATTGTTTAAAAACTAAAGTTGGCATGACCTCAGTGCTATATCCAGGTCCTCCGCCTGTCATTATAGAGACAAGCGCAAATCGGCGGAACTCCCATATTGTAGACAGGGCCAAGCTGACTATGAGCGATTTTTTCAAACCTGGAATGGTAATATGCCAAAACTGCTTGAAGGCATCCGCTCCATCCAACGCAGCACATTCATACCATTCTTTAGGGATGGATTGCAATCCCGCTAAGAGTATTATCATTGCAAAGGGATACCCTCGCCAAATATTTGTCGCTATGATGCTGTATATCGCTAGATTAGGAGAAGAGAGCCATTCAATGTTACCAAACGGAAGGCCTAACTTCTCAATCAAACCATTTAAGACACCGTACGTGGGGTTGTAGATCCAACGCCAGGTTAGGCCAACGGCAACATCGGGCACTGTCCAGGGGAGTAAGGCAATGATACGAAGCCACACCCTTCCTCTCATTGGTCTATTAAGAAATAGTGCTATACTCAGCCCAATTATGATAAAAAAACATACACTGACCGTAGAGATAAGAAAAGTGTTTCTGAAGGCGGCTTGAACTACTGGATCGGAAATAGCTCTCGCGTAATGCTTGAATACGTAGCCACTTCCATCTTTTGTGGAAATGCTTAATTTAAGGGTGTTAATAGCAGGCAAAATTATGACGGTCATTAAGAGTAACGTAGCTGGCAAGACAAAATAATAGCCATACTTATTTTCTCTGAAGCTCCCTGCCATCTTTGCCTAAGAACCTGATCCAGTCCTTGATATGCTCATAGTGTATCTCAAGTGTGCTTCTCTTTACCCTTTCCAATGAATTTCCGGTAGTTTAGGGTACGGGAAAAATTGTGTGATATTTCCTGAAAATTCAATGCGTGGAACGATATCATGGCTCACTGGGACGCTTTGTCCTTGAGCAGTTTTTGTTGCAAATTCTACCCCGTGCCAGCCCCATTCCGGGAAGCCGTGCCAGGTCTCTGCGACAAGCCTTCCCTGCTCAATCATTTTCAACGATTTTGGAGTGCCATCGTTTGTTATCACCGCCATTCCTTGAGCATCGGGGTGCCGTTCCTGATTTAATCGTCCATTTTGCTCGAGAATATCTATCACGCCAAATGCCATATCGTTGCAGGCTGCCCAGATTACGTCCACTTCGTCCTCTTTATACTCATTGAGAATCTTTTCCGTAATCCCAGATGCTTTTTGGGGGTTCCAATATCCCGGGTATATCCCTTTAATAACAATATTGGGAAATTTATCAACCACATTTCTAAACCCTTTCAGACGTTCAGTTGATGTAAAGCTCCCAGGGACGCCCTCAATGATGATAACATTTCCGGCAACTTCTATATTATTCTTAGAAAGGTAAAGAGATTTATACCAGTCAATGCCTAGATATGAATCTACTGGGGGGCTTTCTGTCTTATTGCTTCCAAGACATCCCGGGCCGCCCAAATAATCCACTGTAGCGTACGCAGATATTTGCCCTGCGATGTAATTATCAAAACCTATATAAGATGTAATGTCAAGATCTGCATATTCTGCGGTCTGCAGCAAATTCACCAACACAACGCAAACACCGGCTTCTATTGCTTTCTCGAGTGCAGGCTTTATCGGCTTCACATCGGCAGGATGGACGATTAATGCATCTATACCTGAGCCAACAAATTCTTCTATGACTTGAACTTGGTACTCCCAATCACGCTTTGGCGAAGGTTCGCTAGAAACAAAGACTTCCAACCCTGCTCTCTTTGCGTCTTCAGCAGCCTTTTGCATGAACTGCATTGGTATTCTGTAGACATCCGAAGACTCCGGCTCCGGCGAAGTAAAACCAATTCTCACCGATGTTGACTGGCACATGTCTTACTCCTCCTTTCATCGGATCCACCTCTTAGAGCGAAAGAACGACGGACTGTTAACTTTGTGAACGTGTTTATCCTTTATTTCACGCACGGGCCTATCTTTAAAGTCTATAATGATTTTTTGCAATCCTTCCACCATTGCGTTAAGTAATTTGATACCTTTTTCCTTAGTAGCTTTAGTGGGATCTCCTATTGCGCCCGTTTTAGATAGAGTGCTCCACCATTCCAACATCTTAACAGGTGTGCCTGTTTTAGGGCTTTTCTCTGGAGCTAAATCAGTGTAAAAATATCTGCTCTTTGGGAGGGAGATATCTTTGGTTGCCTTGGCCATCTTTACGTGCTCCGGCGCAAGAGCAAGATAGATTGAGGTCTCCACCTCTCCCGCATGACTTGCTCCGCCTGGATATTCAGATTCCCTTATCTTCCTAAATATATCTTGAAACTCTTCGATCTCCCAAAGAGAGAGCATAGCGCATTGAACATCCGGATATTCCAGAATTACCCGCCTAGCCGCTATTTGTGTCAGTGGGTGATTACTCCCATGTCCGTTTACAAGTAAAATCTTTTTAAAACCATGATGCGCCAGACAAAGGGTGATTTCCTCTAATTGCTGGGTGAACACCTGCCAACTGATTGAAATCCCACCTGGGAAATCCATTCTATAGGGATGATAGCCGTAAACAACTGTGGGCATAACAAGAACCTGTCCGTCAAAGAGAGCAGCGATACGTCTACATACTTCTGTTACTATTAAACTATCAGTATCCAAGGGGAGATGTTTTGCATGATCCTCGATCGACCCAACCGGTAGCAAAATAACCTTGTTTTCTTTGACAGCCTCATTAATTTCTGGCCATGTTAATTTCTCATAGTTAATTTTTTCAACCATATTTCTCCTCCCTCACAGTTCTTCCTTAGACTTCGCCAGTATCTGCGCAATCCAGGGCGAAAGGCGCTTCAACTGTGCTCTTCTAACAACTTAAAGCGCCTTTCGTCTACCCATTGTTTTAGGCTCCCCCCGTCCAAACTCTTGTCATATGAACAGGCGTTCCTTTATGTCTAACTACCTGCCTAAGAGGTCATTTATTCTGTCATGTGCCTCCGCGAGAGCTTCCTCAGGTGTCTGAACGCCTGTTAGGGCATTTTGCAACGCTGTTATCACGATGTCTGCGGTCTCTGGCCACTCTTCGATCGCCGGAGGGAACTTAACTCGATCCTGATTCTCAACGAGTAATCGTCCAAACTTATCGGAAGTGATTGCCTCAGATTGTGTCACATCCCTGCGTGCTGAAGTCCATCCATTGACATACCACGTCTCTAACTGGTTCTCATAGTTGTTCACATACTTGACAAAGTCCCATGCCTCCTGAGGATGCTTCGTCTGAGCGCTTATCACCTGTCCAACCAGAGTGGCTTGTGTGAACACGGGCTTTTCGCCATAAGACGGAAAAGGTGCAAATTGCAGAACTTTGAATGCGTTTAGTTCAGGATTGATGCCATCGACTATCCCTGGTGTAAAGGCTGTTCCAACGTTCATGGCAACCTTTTCGTTGGCCAGTGCTATTCTAACATCATGGGGTCCCATTTCTACTGCACCTGGATGGGCAACTTTATGCTTTGTGGCAAGTTCTACGAAGAACTTGAAGCCTTCCAGTGCTTCTGGCGAATTCAGGGCAGAAGAGGAAAGGTCCTTGGTCAGATAATCTCCTCCTGCGCTCCAGACGAAACCACTAAATCTGGAGAACAGCCCTAGGGTGCGCGCAGCAGTCATACCGAATCCCCACTGGTCTACCTTACCATCATCATCTGTATCTCTGGTCAGCACCTTGGCATTCTCTAAGAACTCTTCCATAGTCTTCGGTGGATGGCACGGATCCAGGCCAGCTTCGCCAAACAACTTAGAGTTATAGACAAGCAGCCAGGGGTAAAAAGACCCCGGGATCATATATACGTTCCCGTCGACAGTGAGAGCAGATATTGCCGTCTCACTCCATGTCTCAATGAATTCTGGCTCTTCCTGCTCGATAAAAGTGTTCACGCTCATGATATAGCCCTTTTTCGCAAAGAGAGGGACAACGTCAAAACTGAAATCCCCTATATCTGGACCTACTCCCGCTTCACAGCGGGTTGTATAAACGGTTTCCTTATCAGCAAATGTGGTTGATTGAAGCTCAATTTTGATCCCGGGGTTTTGCTCTTCATACTTCGCCACAATGTCTCTGATCCAGCCTCCCCAGATTTCTTCAGCTAAGCCCCAGCTGAAGTAGGTAAGCGTGGTCTTCCCCTGCGCCGCTGATTCAAACACTGGGCCAACGGACAGCACCAAGCAGAGCACCAGTAAACTAGTCACCAAATTTCGTTTCATTTGTACTACCTCCTCATGTGTTATTTTAAACTCACCATATTATTGGTAGGTTTAATTGCTTGAATTTTAACTTACTCTCTGCTATACTTTTAGGCAGGGAGTAAGGACGACTTAAATCTCTTTTGCGGGCTCCGAGCAATCGGAGTACACGCTTTTCAAAGAGATGTCGCCTTGCTCCTTTTTTTGTTTAAAGGAGCAAATTAAGGTATAATCTCTTCCTGAAGCAGGCAAGGCTCTTTACCTCCTTGCGGGCCCCTGCGGGGGTACACGCTATCGAAAGACTGCCCCCTGCTTCTGGGAGAGGCTTGTCAGATGAGGTTTATAGGATGCTGCGAAGCTCAATACTTTTGAGCTAACGCTATACATGAGGTCCCCACTGGCAAGATTTATACAAATTTATCCATGAAAGGAGAACGTATGAGTCAAAAACTCAAAGAACAAAGACTTAAAGAACTTGCCTTCGTAGGAGTAGATACCCACAAAGACGAACATACTGCCTGCATAGCTAACTGCTTTGGCCAATCCTTAGGAGTATTTACTTCAGAAAATAGACCCAAAGAGCTAAAAGGACTTCTTGAGAAAGTAGATGAAACTGCTAAGTCTCATAACTTAAAGCCTGTCTTTGGCCTTGAAGATGTAATGGGTCTAGGTCAACACCTTGCCCGATCCTTAATTTCTGGTGGCTATCATCTCAAAGAAGTAAATCCAATAGAGACTGAAAGAAAACGTCTTAAGAACGCACATCCTGACAAATCTGATCCCTTAGATGCTCTGGCTATATCCAGGGTGTTAATCACAGACTTTGATAAGCTACCTACTATCCAGAGCTTAAATGAGATTTATTTAGCAATCCATGAGCTCTCCAACCGGCGCGACTCTTTAGTTAAAGAAAAGACCAGAATCAAGAATAAACTCCATATACTGCTGCATCGAGAATACCCCTATTACCAAACTATGTTTAAGAATACCTTCTCTAAAGCAGCCTTAGCCTTTTGGGAAAGGTTCCCTATAGCTTCTTTACTTAAGGGTATCGGAGTAGAGAGACTCGCTCAATACCTGAGGGCCAATTCCAATAACACTGTCTCTACTAAAAAGGCCTTAAGTATTTTGAAGCTGGTCGATAAAGATTCTGTACCTTCTTGTTTAAATCTAGTTCACTCAAGTATCATCAGGAATCTAGTAAAGCACTTGAGATTTATTGAAGAACAGATA
>NJBP01000049.1 GCA_005223085.1 Candidatus Aerophobetes bacterium Ae_b3b
TGGTCTCGATGTTACCCACATTGTCCTGGGCCCTGACCACGTAGTAATAGGTTACTCCATCGGTGGTGGAGGTATCGGTATAGGTGGTGGTTCCGGCAGAGACACTAGCAAGAGAGCTGTTATAGTTCTGACCTCCAGAGCTGGTGGCCCGATAGATGTTATACTGAGCTACATTGGTCTCGGGGGAGGATGCGGTCCAGGTAAGCTTGATGCTGCCGCCGGCAATGGCCGTAGCGGTTAAATTAGTGGGAGCGGGAGGACCGGTACCACCAGATGCGGTAGCTGAGACCTCATTGGTGTTGGTTTCGATGTTGCCAGCAGCATCCTGGGCCCTCACCACATAGTAGTAGGTCTGACCATTGGTAGTGGAGGTATCAGTATAGGTAGTAACTCCCGCAGAAACAGTATAGATGGGAGAAGAATAATCTTGACCTGCCGAAGTGGTGGCCCGGTAGATATTATATTGAGACACATCAGTTTCGGGAGAAGAAGCAGTCCAGGTAAGTTTAATGCTGCCGCCGGCAATGGCGGTGGCGGAGAGACTGGTGGGAGCCGGGGGAGCCGTATTGTCTAGAGTCAGGTTAATGCTCTTCGTCGCTGTATTTGACGCTGCATCGGTGGCGGTGACCGGGACGCTGTGGGAACCATCAGCTTTAGTATTGACGAGGCTAATAAGATAGCTAATAACATAGATACCCTGTTCAGCCGGCTCATCGGTTTTCCCATCTCCATTATTGTCCACACTATCGGTTCCCCAATTTACCACTGACTCGCCTCCGGTAACATACTGACTATCAATGTTGGAGAAGTCTGCCGTAAGGGTGCAGCCGGTGTTATGATTAGCCAGGGTCACCGTGAGAGTAATGGTGTCTCCGTCCTTGTAGGAGGATTTGCCTGAGGTAATGCTGCTGAAGGAGGGGCCGGCGGTGATCCCGGCTGTGGCTGAGGCCTGGGTAGTGTTGGTATCAGTATTGCCAGCAACGTCCTGGGCTCTTACCACGTAGTAGTAAGTTGTTCCACTGGTGGTGGAGGTATCAGTGTAGGTAGTCGTCCCGGAAGCGACCTGGTAGGTGTAGGCGGAGTAACTCTGACCCCCGGAGCTGGTAGCTCGGTAGATGTTATAGTTGGCTACGTCGGTTTCGGGAGAAGAGGCAGTCCAGCTAAGCTGGATGCTACCTGCCGCAATAGCTGTGGCTACAAGATTAGTGGGAGAAGGGGGAGCGGTGTTATCCAGGGTAAGAGAGGTGCTGTTGTCAGTGGTGGAGTTACCCACCCCGTCGGTGGCAGTAACGGGAACCAAATAAGAGCCATCGCCTATGTTGTTCACCGTACTAATAGGATAGGTAATCACATAGACACCCTGCTCGGCCGGCTCATCTATGTGTCCATCTCCATTATTATCCACTCCGTCAGTTCCCCAGTTGTCGAAATCCTCTGCCCCGGTAACATACTGATCATCAATATTGGAAAAATCAGCCGTAAGAGTACAGGCGGTATTATTATTGGCCAGGGTTACCGTGAGAGTGACGGTATCACCATCCTTATAAGCTAATTTATCTTTAGTAATGCTGGTAAAAGAAGGAACGGGCGCGGCTTTTAATTCAACGGCAGCAATCGCCCATTTGCGGCCGGGGCTGAAAGTAGTGTTGAACGTGTACGTCCCAGCCGTGGGCACCTCCAGATCACCACCCCAGAGGCTATCATCATCGGTGGAGCTGGAGCCGGTGGCGGCATCCCATCGCCCGGTGATGTCGGTACCGGAGACGAAGGAGCCGGCCACGTCGCCGCCCCGGACTGACGCCGCCCCAAAGATGAGGGAGTCGGCGTTCACGTCGGTGATGGTAGTGGTAGCCTCGTTGTTAGTAGGGGTATCATTGGCGCCGGCGGTTTCCCCGATGGGACTACTCTGGTGGACACCGGTGAAGTTCACCGCGGCAATCCCGGAGGGGTTTACGGGAGAGGCAAAATGGACAATGACATTCTTCGCGGTCACCACCGGAGGGTTGACCAGGTACCAGAGCTCAACCCTTTGGTCCTGGTCGGTGGACCCGCCATGGGCTTTCGCCAGCGAGAGGGACTCGTCAGCATAAGTAACCGAGCTCACCGACTCATCAGCGCGCATCATCACCGCCACCACCAGGAGGCGGTAGGATCCCGAGAAAACCGTGTGCGAGACGACCGCGTCCGAGCGCCATGAATTAGAAGTATCAAGATAGTGGCTCTGATAGGCAGGAGGATTAGCCGCTTGAGCAACTGGCAGCGGCGTGAGTCCCACTACCAGAGAGATGGCCACGAGAGAGACCAGCAATCCAGATAAGAAAAGAATAGATCTTTTCTTAAGAACCAGGGGATATCTCATTGGAATTCCTTTTAAACTATCGAGTTTGGGACCCATTTTATCATCACTATTCTAGTATGCCCTATACATATTGTCAAACTGTCTATTGGGGAAGCACTTCACCTAAAATCTTATTTCTACCTCACAGCCCCCTCCCCAGAAATAATAATCCTCACCTTCCCTTACCCTATCTTCAAAATACCCTCCTTCCAATCCCAGTTTCATCTGAACGTTCTTTCCCACCTTATATCCTGCTTCACCAAAGAGAGTCCACTTTTGGGTATTTTTGCTTATCCGGCCAGAGCTAAGATAATTTTTTTCTCTCTCCCGATCCAACCCGGTAGTAAAATGGACTTTATCCTCAAAGTTTATGATCCGTCGCAGAAAAGGAATCTTTTTCCCCCAGGGACAAAGAGTAAAATAATCCAGCTTTATCCCGTACCAAGAAGAGAGTTTAACTAAAATTGCTGGCTCCTGATGATATTTTTTTCTATCCTCGCTAGAATTATAACTAACAGTTAGACTAAGATCCTTGAGGTTCTTAAAATCCCCTTTCCAGACGAGAGAAGGCCGATAGGTTTGGGTAAAAGATATATTCTCTTTGTGGGTGAGTTTCTGGACATAGCCGGTCATGAGAAGGGAATTGGCAAATAGTCTCCCAGAGAATCTCCCTATACTCCAAGGGCTCTTGTTCAAATCAATCCTAAGATCCAGACTGGGCCAGGTTCTGATGGTGAGAAGATAAGGAGTTCCTTCCCGGATCTTTTTCTCCCTCATATTGCTATAATCAGCTCCAAAATTAAGAAAATCAAAAGGTTGCCATCTCTCTCTTAGACTAAAATTTTCTCTCTTTAAGATCAGCTTTGTCCTCCCGTCTTTTAAATCGAGAGTCTTTAGTCCCAACTGAGAATCAAGACCCAAGGAGCTGGAAGTATCATGGTAAAGAGCTTCTCTGGCTATTTCATATTCGGTATAGAGCCTTAAAGTACTCAAAAATTGAGAGCGAAGAAAGAATTCTTTCATTCTCAACGGTAAACTTAGGGAGATTTGAGAATGAGTGGAGATATCCCTTTTTTGGGGACTCTCAAAAGAGAAACCATCTTCTCTATAGCCACCTTGAAACGAAAGGCGAGGGGAAAGATGAAGGAAGGAAGCCTCTGATTCTAATCTAAATTCCTTTTCTCTCAACTTGGGCATAAAAGCCCCCTCAGACATCTCATTAACTTTCGTCTGACTATAGGTGGGCTTGATCTTGAAACTCTCAAAGGTTTCCCAGGGAAGGGTAATTCGCCACTTTCTTGTTTTCTCTTTTTTATTTTCCCCTGCATCCAGAAAAATTTTTCGCTTTTCTCCTATCTCATAGGCAGTCTGGATAGAAGTAGGTAGAAACACAAAGCGATAAGGATTCTGGTATTCTAAAGAGACCCCATAGGTATCCTGATTCTCGATCTCGGCCAGAGATTGATAATCGGTAACCTTATTTTCCACCCTTAGACCCATCCTGGGCCAACGAGGAAGCAGAAAATCTAATCTGTAGTCTCTTTTCTCCTCCACCGCCTTCCCCAATAGTTTGCTGCTCAGGGGAGTCTCTCGCACCCATAAGGTGTTGGTTTCCTTTCTGGTAAAACCATATGAGAGGGGAAAATACTCCAGAGGTAAAAGATTGATTCCCAGGTGAGATTCTCTCATTCGCTGATGGGTAGGGAGTACCCCTACGGTTCGGAATACCGCATCCAATGTCTTATATTCACTACTAATGGAGAGGAACTTTCCCAGCTCCATCTTTAATCCCACTCGGTTAGCAAAACCCTCTTCCTTTTTTACCCCCGAGAGAAAGATGTCATTAAAGTAAACTCCTTTGTCGGGATTAGAATTGAAATTACTTCTTGTTCCTATTCTTAGCTGCTTGATCTCCTGCAGGGAGACGCTTCCCTGGGAAGCTAAATCAGTCTTTATCAGCCGCCAGCCAGTGAAGTCCACCGTGACTTCCTTTTCTAAATATTCTCCTCCATCGCTAACATCTGAGCCTATACGAAGATAGGCAGAATAGGTATTTTCCTGGCTGCATTCATCAGATCCCCAAATCCAGAAATTAAGAGTTCGGTAACTGCTAAAGTCTTTAGGACTGATGAAGGTTTGTTGAACATAACCCTCATCTCCCTGGGCCAGGCCATAGAGAAAAAGGGCTCCCTCTTTTTTTCTTTTGTGATCACGGGTTTCAAAATCTCCGTACATCTCATCATAGTAGCTGCGAAAACCCTCATCATCAAAGGGATTATAATCTGGATCATCCTGATTATTTTTGGCTTCAACTTTTAGATTCTGTTTCTGCCAGCGATCCCCCGAAATACTTATTCCAGCAAATTTAAGGCTTGCCTCACCCGAGTTTCCTTGAATCCATAGACGAAGATGCTTAACTATCTCATTCACCTGGTCCCAATTAGAAGCCCTGGCTAAGGGAATAGTGACCTTTCTCCAGCCTGCCCAGCTAATTTTTAAATCAGGCTCAATCGTGTCTCCATATTGAGAATAGTTTTCAGTAGTGCTCAGGTTACCATCGCCGTCAAGATCCTCAGTGTCCAGTTTTCCGTTACCACTTCCCACTAGTTCTCCACCCAGGTCAATACCGGTGTCCTCTCCCGGATTAAGCTTTCCATCCCCATTTTTGTCCTCGGTGTCTAACTCACCATCCCCATCAGCATCCTCACTCACTACCCCCAGATCAAACCATAGTCTCTGTCCCTGACCATCCCCTTTGATCCACAGCTCAAGATAGTACCTCTGAGTATAATCCCTTCCTACTTTCGAGATAGGATAAACTAAACTCTCCCAACTCTCGGGCATGGAAAAATCAAAATTGAGAACCAGAACCTCTATTTGGTCCCGACTCCAGTCAGGATTAATATCCTCACCGGGAATATCTTCACTCCGGATATCAACCCCGCCCCTTTCTCCCAAACTCGCCAGATCCGGCCTACTTCCGAGCCGCCAGGCATCCTTATCCATAGATAAATCATCGCTAATTTTGGTAGATTCAAAGCTCTCTATAATGGCTTTGCCAAAGGTGTTGGGGTCATACAGGCTTCTGGCCACCTCTCCTGAAACCTTTAGATTAAGTGCATGAGCAGGATCGTCTTCTACAGATGAGCCGGGCCCCAAATTAAACTGGGTGTCCAGTCCCATTGCCTGATGAGAGACCGGAGAAGATCCCACCTGCGGTGGTTGGTTGACGCGGGGAGAACCCTGGGAAAGAAAGGTTGACCCTAAAGAAACTCTCTCGTGAGGAACCCAGGCTCCTCGAACTCCAAGAATAGTCGCCTTTCCCCCCATAAAGGGTATCCATTCATAATCTACCTTGATCTTGGTATCTTCGGTTATGTGAGCTGGATCAAAAAAGGACAAAAAGCCCGAACTATAATCGATTAAATAATCTACCTCTTTGGTTAGCCTCTTTCCATCCATCCATACAATTTCACTTCCGGGAATGATGTCAGGATGAAGAAGGTAGACATCAATGGCATGTTTATATTCGGTGTAAATGGTGTACTCATGAGTGGGATGAGGAGGGTAGGCGTTGGGGAATGGCGGCAGAGGATGAGTAAATTTTAAAACCCCGAAGTCATAATCTATCTCAAATTCATAATTTGAGGTTACGTCACGGCCGATCAAATCAAAGATGAGAAGAGTAAAATCCTCCCGACGAATTTTCTGGGAGCCGAGATAATAATAGTTTCTTAGCTCGTACTCTTCTATATAGACAGGAGCCTGCTGTTTCTTTATCATGCGGTATCCTGAGGCTGGATATCGGATACCATCTTTATCCTGGTAGCTAATGGCAATGACAAAATTTTCCTCTATGCTTCGGCGAAATTTTACTGTTCCCTCCCTTGAGTCCCACAAATAATCTTCTCCCGGGTATTGTAGATCAAAATAGCCAGTATAAGAGTCACTTCCTTCCCCGGTTACCGTTAGCTTGACCGCGGTTTCATTGTTAGTGCCATCCTGATCATCTAAGTAAACTTCCAAGCTTTGGGAAGTAAGAGGAAGATGGGCAGGATCAAAGTAAGTCAGGTAATACCTTCTCTTCAAATAAGAGGTATCAGGGATTTCCTTTTTCTCAAAAGTAGTCTTTCCGGTGAAGGTTTTACTCTCTGAGACCCCTTTGCTCACGCTGCCTATTCCCATAAGGTTAAACCCGCCTTTTTTAGCGGTCACCTTAGCCCCAAAGAGGCTCTTATTATAGGCAAGGAATTCGGTATCAGGCCAGCCCAATTGAAGATCCCCTAAGGCAACTTCCTGGATGATTTCATTCTCTTTCCCCTGGTAGGTAAGGGATATTTTTTGCTGCTCACTCCGGGGAGCAGTATCATCATAATCCACATTAGCAAAAATCCTCTCCCCTACCCTTCCCCGCACCTTAACCTGAAGCTTTTGCTGAATTTCGGTTTCTGTGGTAGGCTTCTTTGGTTCAGTCTGGGCCTCACCTCTTTTAAGATAATGGCGCTGCCGGTATTTTATACCAATTACTTTGCGACCAAAGATCCTCAGGTGAGGTTCCCAGGAAAGTTGGGTGCTGATGATTCCTTTTTTTTCGCTATTTCCTTCTAACGAGACATCCGCGGCTTCTTCTTTCCACAAAACCCCACCCAACCAGGCCGAATAGAGTTTTTCCTGGGCTATTTCCCAGAGACTTATCTTTTCGCCTGCTTTTATGGGTCCGGGAAGACAGAAGATCAAAAGGAAAAATAAAAAAAATGGAGCTGCCCTGCTTATCCGCAATTTACCCGTCCTCTGTTTATGATATAGAAAACGGGAAAACTAGGCAAGAAATATCCCGGGAAAGTCCCTCGATAGGCGTATAAACCTGCCAACTATTAATACTTCTTGGCACTATCAAGAGAAAGGTGGCGAGGGAAATTGGAATGGTGGGAAACTTAATATCTTGCCTTACCTCGATGGAGCGTGCATGGGCATCATAGGGCCCTTCAGCAAAAGCAAGAGTAGCTATATCTTTAGCCATCAGTTTTAGGGCCCCTTTGGTAAGGGATTGATAGGTTAGTAATTTAAGGAAGGTCTGAACCGAAAGGCCAGAAAAACTTTTGGCCCAGCCTCCTGTGGGAAGAATATGATTGGTTCCGCTTAGATAATCAGCCGCAGCTACCGGTGAGAAATCGCCCAGAAAGACGGAGCCGGCATTCTTTATCTGCTTAAGAACCCCCTCGGGTCCTCGGGTCATTATCTCTAGATGCTCGGGAGCAAAATCATTTACAAAATTGACGGCTTCATCCAGGTTCTCCACCATTAAAATGGCTCCGTATTTTTCCAGAGATTTTTCCATTATTTTTCTGCGGGAAAATCTTTTTATCTCCTTAGTTAGAAGCTCACAAACTTCTTCAGCCAATTTTTCCGAAGTGGTTACCAGGATAGAGCAGCTCTCCTCATCGTGCTCTGCTTGAGATAGTAGGTCATTCGCTACATAGGCCGAATTTGCCGAATCATCGGCCAGGACCAAAATCTCACTAGGCCCGGCCGGACAGTCTATCCCCACTTTCCCTAAACTAGAAAGATAGGTCTTTGCTGCATTAACATAGACATTTCCCGGACCTACCACCAGGTCAACTTTAGGAATGGTACCTGTGCCCAAGGTTAGAGCAGCTATTGCCTGTACTCCACCCACGTTAATCATAAGATCTACCCCGGCTATATCAGCCGCTACCATAACTACCTCGGCCATTTCACCCTCCTTGGAAGGAGGACTGGCAAGGATGATCTTACCTACCCCGGCCAATTTTGCTGGAACTGTAGCCATTATTGCGGTGGAGGGATATCTGGCTTTTCCCCCTGGGACGTAAACACCTACCTGATCAAAGGGAACAAATCTTTGCCCCAGGGTGTAACTACCCTCACCTTTATTTAAGAAGGTTTTACTAATTGACCAGTCCTTAGGCAACTGGTGTCGATGAAAATCATAAACCTGGTCTCGCATTTTCCTTAGTGATTCTATAACTTCTGAACTAACCCTTTTATAAGCCGCTTTTACCCTCTCTTTTTTAACCAAAAAATCCCGTGAGCTAAGGCTAACCCCATCAAATTTACTGGTAAACCTCGAGACTGCTTCATCGCCGCGTTTTTCAACTTCCTGAATAATGGGGATAACACGAGAGAGAATCTCCTCCATCCTTGAGCGAGATCTTTCTAAGATCCTCTTATAATCACCCCTACTTAAATCTTTTAACTTCTTGGGCATCAACATGAGAATACCTTTTCCACTTCTCCCAGAACCTCTCCCTGGTTAGCACTTAGGAGCCTTGCCATGACCAATTTATTTTTTAGCTCATTTTCACCTTTAAAACTTGCCCGAATATAATTATCAGTATATCCGGAAAACCACCCAGTTTTTGAGTCAACCGTTTCTTCCACCAGGACTCTTAAGCTCTCACCCAAAAAACAGGAGGCAAAATTCTGGGCCAGATCCTTTCCCAGCTCCCTCAGGTAGTTGCTTCTTTCTTTCTTCACCTTTTCTTCCACACGAGGCTGCATTGAATAGGCCCTGGTCTCTATGCGGGGAGAGAATCTGAAGATATGAAGGCGACTGAATTCAATTTCTCGCACGAAATGATAGGTATTAAGGAACTGTCTTTGGGTCTCGCCAGGAAAGCCTACCATAACATCAGTGGTAATAGCTACCGAGGGAACCGTCCTTTTAATATTCTCAACCAGTCTTCGGTATTGATCAGGACTATATTTTCTTCCCATACGCTGCAAAATCTCGGGATCTCCACTCTGCAGGGGAAGATGAAGATGAGCACAGATAAGAGAGCAACTGCCCATAAGATCAATTAGTCCTGAGGGAAGAAGATGAGGCTCAAGAGAGCTCAGTCTCACTCTGGTAGTTTCTTCAAAACATTGCATGCCTCTCAAAAGATCAACCAGACTGATGGATGGGTCAAGGTCTCTTCCGTAAAGGGCAAGATTTACTCCCACCAGAACAATTTCTTTAAACCCATTGAGGATAAGACTTTCTACTTCCTTGAGAACTTCATCGGGAGCTCGGCTCTTAATCTTAGCTCCACGCACATAAGGCACTCTACAATAACTACAAAACTGGTCGCACCCATCCTCTATTTTTACAAAGGCTCGACTATGGGCATGAAAGGTCTGAATAAAGGATTTTGTATCTTCATGATTTTCATTAGGTCCGGTAATTATACGTGGTATCTTTAATTTCTCCTTATTTCCTAGCACTAGATCTATCTGAGGAAATCTTTTTCTTAGGTTGTCTTTTCCTGCTTCAGCGTAACAGCCAGTAACAATTAAATGAGCGTTAGAACCATTCTTTTTGGCAGCCTTGATTAACTCTTCTGATTTGTGATCAGCTCTCTCAGTGACGCTGCAAGTATTTATAATGTAAAAATCCGCCTTTTCCTTAAAAGAAACCTCTCGAAAACCAGCCTGAATGAGGCACTCCCGCAAAAACTGCGTTTCATATTGATTTACCTTGCAGCCTAGAGTGGCTAAAGCTACTTTGGGCATCCTCATCGCTCCTCTTATTTCTCGTCCCGGCGACTATTCTCGGTACCTGATAAACCCCGTTAGAAACAAAATCTCTAACAGGGCGCACGGACGGAGCCTTTTTTCTAACGGGGTAAAATTGGCCAAAAAATAAGTGATTCTATTAGCTGCCGAAAAGCCGCTTTACTTTATTAAAGAAATCCTTCATGCGGGGCTGTCCATTTCCCTGTTTCAGTTCATCAAATTTCCTGAGGAGCTCCTTTTGTTCCTCGCTTAGATGCACCGGGGTCTCCACCACTACCTTTACCCATTGATCCCCTCGATTAGGAGAGTGTAGATAAGGAATGCCCTTACCCCTTAAGCGAAAGATTTTATTGGTTTGCGTTCGGGGGGGAATAGTTAACTTTACTTTGCCATTCAAGGTGGGAACAATGACCCGTCCTCCCAGGGCGGCCTGGGCAAAACTAATGGGAACCTCACAGACAATGTTATTTCCATCCCTTTCAAATATGGGATGGGGCTTGACGCGGAGACTAACGTATAGATCACCAGGTGGACCCCCACGTGAACCAGCCCCTCCTTGCCCCCCTAACCTCAGGTGAGCTCCATGATCGACCCCGGCGGGAATCTTCACCTTGATCTTCCGGGCAGTTCGAATCCTTCCCGTACCTCGACATTGCCGGCAGGGGTCTCTTATGATAGTTCCCCTTCCCTGACATTGAGTACAGGTTCTGGATATGGAGAAAAAGCTCTGACTCAATGAGACGTAACCGGTCCCTTTACAAGTTGGGCAATCTTGAGGTTCAGAACCAGGTTTAATTCCGCTTCCTGCGCAACTGGAGCATGGCTCGAACCTACCAACTCTGATTTCCTTTTCGGTTCCAAAAGCCGCTTCCTCAAAGCTAATCTCCAGAGTATAACGAAGGTCTGAGCCTGGCTGGGTTTCCCTTACTGTGGCTCTGCGCCCGAAAAAATTTCCAAAAATATCCCCTCCGAAAGCTCCTCTACCAAAGACCTCCTCAAAGATCTTAAGGGGATCGAAGTCAAATCCACGAAATCCGGCACCTGCGCCAACTTCTGCCTCCAGTCCCGCATGTCCATATTGATCGTAGATTTGCCTTTTTTCAGGGTCAGAGAGAATCTTGTAAGCCTCGGATACCTCCTTGAATTTCTCCTCTGCTTCTTTGGAATTGCCCGGGTTTCTATCAGGGTGGTACTTGATAGCTAATCTGCGGTAAGCCTTCTTTACCTCCTCAGGAGAAGTATCTCGGGAAATGCCTAGAATTTCATAATAATCCCTCTTGGCCACTCCGCTACTCCTCTACCTCATAGTCAGCATCAGTTACATCTTCTCCCTCTTTTTTCTCCTTTTTTTCCTCGCCAGCCTCACCTTTTTGCTTAGGTTCTTCTTGAGCCTGTTTTTTGGCTGTCTCCTCATATACTGCCTGGCCGAGTTTTTGCGAAACCTCACTCAGTTTTTTTATCTTATCTCTAATTTCCTCCACACTACCTGTATCTTTTGCCTTCTTAAGTTCCTCGATTGCCTCCTGGATATTCTTCTTATCGGCCTCGCCAACCTTATCCCCATGCTCCTTAAGAGTCTTTTCCGTAGCGTAGATTATGTTATCTGCCTGATTTTGAGCTTCAATCTTTTCTTTCTTCTTTTTGTCTTCTTCAGCATGTTGTTCGGCCTCTTTGACCATGTGGTCCTTTTCTTCACTGGATAAAGCACCTGATTCTCTAATAGTAATTTCTTGCTCTTTGCCAGTGCCTTTATCCTTGGCCTTAACATTTACGATGCCATTGGCATCGATATCAAAGGTAACTTCAACCTGAGGGACACCACGAGGAGCAGGGGGAATTCCGGTAAGCTGAAATCTCCCCAGAGTGCGGTTGTCGGCGGACATAGTTCGCTCCCCCTGCAGAACATGAATATCCACCGCTGTCTGACCATCAGCAGCCGTAGTGAAGACTTTACTCTCTTTGGTGGGAATAGTGGTATTTCTCTCAATGAGCTTGGTGCACACCCCTCCCAGAGTCTCTATTCCCAGGGAAAGCGGAGTAACATCCAGAAGAAGGATATCTTTGACCTCTCCAGCCAGAACTCCACCCTGGATAGCTGCCCCTACCGCCACTACCTCATCCGGATTAACTCCCTTATGGGGTTCTTTTCCGAAGAGCTTCTTCACTACTTCCTGCACTTTGGGCATTCTGGTCTGGCCTCCCACTAAAACTACCTCCCGAATATCCCCAGGTTTCAACTTAGCATCTGCCAGTGCCTGCTCACATGGCTTGATGGTCTTTTCAATTAAATCCTCGGTTAGCTGCTCTAACTTGGCCCGGCTAAGGGTGAGGCTCAGGTGTTTAGGCCCACTTTGATCAGCGGTAATAAAGGGTAGATTTATCTGGCTCTCCAGACTGGAGGAAAGCTCGCATTTAGCTTTTTCTGCCGCCTCCTTAAGCCTTTGCAAAGCCATCTTATCTTCTCTTATGTCTATGCCACTTTGCTTTTTGAATTCCTCTGCCGCCCAGTCCGCCACTTGCTGGTCGAAGTCATCTCCTCCCAAATAGGTATTTCCATTAGTGGAAAGAACTTCCACCACTTTATCCCCTACATCCAAAATGGAAATATCAAAGGTTCCCCCACCTAAGTCATAGACTGCTATTTTCTTTTCTCCCTTTTTCTCCAATCCATAGGCCATAGCTGCTGCCGTAGGCTCATTTATAATACGCTCTACCTTAAGACCAGCAATAGCACCGGCATCTTTAGTTGCCTGGCGCTGACTATCGCGAAAATGAGCAGGAACAGTAATTACCGCTCGCTCTACCTTTGCTCCCAGATGCTGCTCGGCTGTCTGCTTCATCTTCTGGAGGGTACGGGCTGAAATCTCCTGGGGTAGAAATTCTCCTTTGTTTACCCTCACTTTGACTCTGCCTTGAGAATCTTTCATTAAATCATAAGGGATTCTTTTCTTTGCCTTCTCTACCGTTGACTCATCGAACCTGCGACCCATAAGTCTTTTTATGGAATTGACTGTATTCTTAGGGTTGGTTATAGCCTGTCTTTTAGCTGGTTCACCTACTAACATTTCTCCTTTATCGGTGAAAGCAACCACGGAAGGAGTCGTTCGAGAACCCTCTTGATTAGTTATAACCACAGGCTCATCCCCCTCTATTACCGCCACACAGGAGTTGGTGGTACCCAAATCAATACCGATTATTTTTTTAGTTACTTTTTTGTCACTCATAAATACTCCCCCTTTTAGAAGTAATCAGAGATCAATGATTAGGGTAAAATCCGCTGTGTCCCCATCACTAATCTTTGCTTTTATCTTTTTTCTTGTTTTCTTGACTTCTCTTGTTTACCTTAACCATAGCTGGTCTTAAAATCTTATTGTTGAGCTTATAACCTTTTCTCATCTCCTCCACTACTAAGTTATCCGGATATTCGGCTAGGTCTACGCTCATAAGCGCCTCATGAAAATACGGATCAAACTCTTCACCCTTTGCCTCAATCTCCTGTAATCCCTGCTTCTGAAGTATGGCTTTTAGCTGGTCAAGAATCATCCTCATCCCCTCCATTAGACTGGCAAGGTTATCATTTGACTGTTGACTTGAGTCCACCGCTCTTTCCAGGTCGTCTAAAACCGGCAAAAATTGCTTAATTAAATCCTCGTTGGACCAACTAACTATCCTTTCTCTCTCTTTTTGACTCCGACGTTTATAATTCTCAAACTCTGCTTTTAATCGCTTAAGATAATCCAGATACTCACCTGTTTCCTTATCTGTTGATTTCAGTTCCTCCTTGACTGCTTTAACCTGACTCCGAAGGGAGGAAATCTCCTTTTTAGCACCCTTAAGTTTTTTTTCTTTAGTGGTGAATTTCGCTTTTATTTCTAAACATTTATTTTGGTAATCTACCTGGTCTTTATTTTTCTGAGAACTCATTCTCTTGCCTCTTTCCACCTAATTTTATCCTTAAGCTGGTTTATTCTTTTAAGAGAAAGTGGCTTTTCTCTTCCCTCTTCTGCACTGGCTGCTGCGCAAGCTACCGCCAGAACTGACATCTCCTTTAAACTTAATCCTCGGGAGAGTCCCACAGCAAAACCACCCACCAGAGCGTCTCCTGCTCCTATTGTATTCAGAGAATTTATTTCAGGAGGAGAGACCATGAGCAGGCTCTTTTTTTCCATCACCATAACTTTATCTTTGCCCCGGGAGACAACCACCAGCTGAACATATTTTTGAACAAGAGCCCTTACCTGCCGAATTAAATCGGCTTCAGACTCAAGGCTTTTTCCCATGAGATTCTCCATCTCTTCTTTATTGGGCTTAAGCATGAAGGGTCTACCCTGAAGTCCCTGTTTGAGGGGCTCACCTCGCGTGTCCAGAATAGGGATGATGTTCTCCTTTTCCCGGTAGACTAAACGGATTAAGGAATTGTAGATATTCTCACTTACTCCTGGGGGGACGCTTCCAGAAAAAACTACCACCCTCGCCTTTCTTACCAGATCTCCAACTTTTTCCTCTAGTTTCTTTATTTCAGAGGGAAAAATCCGGGGACCCTTCTCCACCAGGTGGGTCTGGCTGGGGATTACCGGATCGAGAATGGTCAAATTCAGCCTACTTTCTCCCGCGATGGAAACAAAATCGGAAGCTATACCCTCCTTTTTTAATCTCTCCTTTATAAACCCTGCAGTACGGCCTCCCAGCCAACCAGTGGCTAAAGTTGGCTCGCCTAAAATCTTAGCTACCCGGGAGACATTTATCCCCTTTCCCCCTGCCACCCTTATTCTCTCTTTTTCTACCCGGTTGACCTTCCCAACTCGAAAATCGGTGATCTCAACTACCCGATCCAAGACGGGATTAAGGGTGACGGTAAGGATCATATCAGCTTTAATTCTATAAAA
>NJBP01000050.1 GCA_005223085.1 Candidatus Aerophobetes bacterium Ae_b3b
AATGGAGTAGCCTATGGGCAATCAATGTGAAACCTTCATTCCTTCCAGGCTAAAGTATATCACCTTACTTTCCCATCAAACTAATAATACCGAACTTAAATCAATAATAGAATTTAATGCTTTTATTTATAATAGTGGAATAGATTATCTTTGAGTTAATATAACGTATCTTTTCGTGGTGAAGAAAGTAGGAATAATATTAGACGGTAGATTAGCCAAAATAAGAGACTTGTGTCTCTTCAATGAGGATTATATCATTTACAGGCTTTGGCCTCTTTTTTGGGCTTTTATTAGCCTCTGAGGCACTAATTTATGAATACATCAAGAGGGAAATATAATGAATAAAACAAAACAAACTGAACAAAAAGAGATAGGAAGAGTTAAACTGGGAGATACTCAAGACCTTGTTGTTTCTATCGTAGATGATGAGAAGGTAGATCTAAGGATCTTTCTGAATACGGATAGTTATAAAGGACCTACAAAGAGAGGAGTAAGGTTCTACATGTTCGATGATAACTGGCCAGAGTTTATGAAGCTGATGGAGAAAGTAGATAGAAAGTACCAAGAGCTTACCTGAGGGCAAGAGGGGGAGCAGTGCCCAAGGGGCAACCAAGCAAACAAATATAGCTCACACGTAGGATATAAGATATTTTCAAAACTCTGGGATAGCTATACAAAATCATATAGTATAAGGAGTGTAGAGATGAAAAAAAGAACTTCAATAATGGGAGTTGTTTTGCTAACTACAGGTTTAGCTCTCTATGCTAGTACTGGAAGCCTATCAAATGAGCCAGCCGAGTTCATCAAGTTGTTAGGCGAAGCAGAAAGCTATTTTCTGGCTGAGGATTATGACCGAGCCAGCATAGCTTTGGAGAAGGCACAAAAGATTCTCAAACAACAGATAAGGCTAGGCAGAAAAACCACACCTTTCGTTAATCTTTCCACCCCAGAAAACGCAGTTAGGTCTTTCCTAGTATCAGCCGTTTTGGACGATGAGGAAACCGCGAGGAGGTGTTGGTCGAAAAGGGTTCCGGATTACTTTGTGCCGATGCTGGTCTCGGCAATACAGAAAGAAATAGAGCTAAAGCTACAAGAGCAGCTTGAGTTAGGAAAGGGGCCTGAGTTAGTGAAGTGGGTGGAGAAAGCGTTTCGTTATGAAAGAATATGGACCGGAGTGAACAGCTACTACGTCTGGGCAATACCTCCTGGGGAAAAGCGAAGTGAGAGTCTGCAATTTAGAGTAGTCAGAGAAAATAGCGACTGGAAGGTTCTGGTGTTCAAGGCTTGGGAAGAAGAAGGTTGGTTCAAGGCTCTCACCAGATAGGAAATTTTCAAGATCTTGGTTGGATAAACTGGGCTAAATCAGGACTTTATGCTGATTAACAAGAAAAGACGCTTTCATAGAGGGGTCAAATCGGCGTTTTGTTGACCAGGCTTGATTATTGACCTGGGTAAAATCAAAGCTCCTCTATCAAGAGATTTTTTTCAAGCCAGTTGTGGGATAGAGAGAATTTTTAAGCAAGGAAGGTGAACTATGCAACAGGTAGTAGTACAGATTGATTGGTACACTAAGTTTGTTTTAGCTCTAATTGCTGTATTGTTAGCGGGAATATTGGTAAAAGTTAACATTGTTAGCAGGCCTGCGGGAGCTAGCGAAGAAGCCAAAGCGATGCCCGTCGAGATCACACGTGTAAATTTGCATTGGACGGACTTTATGCCAGTTAAGGTAATCAACTGGCCAAAGGAATAGAAAAGGGGAGGTAGTAGCCGGAAGGTGACGAGACAAACAACTATGCCTGACGTCCACGATATAACATATTTTCAAAACTCAAGGGGGTTAAGCAAACTAAATAACACATGAGGAGGTGACATAAACCATGAGCCTGAAGAAGCATTGATAGCAGTGTATGTTCGACGGCTCAGGAACACTTGTAACCACAGGTCAAATGAGTTTCACAGCGGAGGGAGGTAGTTGGAATACGTGGACCTCGTATAATATCAAAAAACATGTTGATAAACCCGGCAATTGGACATTTGAAATCTATCTGGATGGTAAAAAAGTGATAGAAGAAAGCCTTGCCGTCTTATCCCAATAATGAAGGCAGCTTCGCCTGACATCAACGACATAGCATATAAGCTACGGGCTACAACTGTCGCCTTTCGGGACATTACTCCCTTCAGTCGCAACATTGTAGAGTTAAGCAGAGCAATGGCTCGTTTTTCTATCAAAAATATTAGAGTGGGAAGGGAACGCTTGTCAGAGATATAGGCAGCAATTGGAGAAGTAGTGGTTGCGTTCTAGGAGCTGCCAACGAACAAAGTTATTGGAAAAAAGGGGAGAGTTCTTGAAATTGAACAATCATTCAAGTGGTTTGGTATTGACTTCAGAAGAAAAATCATTACAATATCAAAGACCTAGAGACGGAAAAAGAGAAAACCGAAAAATTGTCCTTGTCTGAAATCCTTATAAAGAAAGACTTTCAGCTTTCTGCGGGGGTAGCTCAGTGGTAGAGCATCGGCCTTCCAAGCCGATGGTCGCGGGTTCGAATCCCGTTCCCCGCTCCATGGTGAGCGTAGCTCAGCTGGTTAGAGCACTGGACTGTGGCTCCAGGGGTCGGGGGTTCAAATCCCCTCGCTCACCCCATTTTCAAAAATTAGGGGTCAGTGAAGAGTGTTGAACCAGAAGGGGGAGTCCCCCATCAGGTCATTCGACTAAACACTGAGTACTATTCACTAGCCCTTGAACTGGGCTGTTAGCTCAACAGGCAGAGCAACGGACTCTTAATCCGTAGGTTACAGGTTCGATTCCTGTACAGCCCATCACAGCGGGAATAGCTCAGCGGTAGAGCATCACCTTGCCAAGGTGAGGGTCGCGGGTTCAAATCCCGTTTCCCGCTCCAACAGATTTTCCCTGGAAATTGTGTAACTGCGACTGAGCTAGTAAAGTTTTACTTTTCCCATAATATCTTCTCACGCCCCAAGGATCTTTCCCTGCAAAACTATAGGGTGTTATCCCCTGCGGGGTGAGAGACTAAATTCTTTTAAATATGAGATTGCGAGGGTGGCGGAATCGGTAGACGCGCTAGATTTAGGATCTAGTGAGGAAACTCATGGGGGTTCGAGTCCCCCCTCTCGCACCAGGAATAAAAGGATTACAAGCCATGCAGATAGCAGTAGAGAAAAAAGAGGGAGCAGAGCTTAGTTTTAAAGTGGAAGTACCGAAAGAAAGAGTGGAAGAGGAACTCTCACGAGCTTTTCGCAAATTGGTCAGAGAAGCAAAGGTTCCCGGATTCAGAAAGGGGAAAGTCCCCAGAAAAATCTTTGAGCACCGATTCGGTCAGGAGGTCCTGCAGAAGGAGGCAATCAAAAGGCTCTATCCAGAGGTTTACCAAGAGGTGGTGGTCCAACAGAACCTCTCCCCCATCATCGAGCCAACTTTGGAGATCCTTCAATTCTCCCCGAATAAGCCCTTGATTTTAAGAATTGATCTGGTAACCAAACCGGAGGTAAAACTAGGTAAATATAAAGGAATCAAGGTTAAGGAAAGAAAAATAGAGACATCCAAAGATGAGATAACCAGAGCCTTAGGACAACTTCAGGAACAGTATGCCGATTACCCACCGGTGAAAGAGAAAAGGGGTGTAAGGGATAATGATTGGGTAACTTTAGACTGGCAAGTTTTTTATAAAGGAAAACTACTTGCCCGGGGAGTTGAGAAGAATTTCACTTTCCAGATAGGATCGTCAGTTTTCCCTCCTTCCTTCTCCCAAGGTTTAATTGGACTAAAGACCGGAGAAAAAAGATCCTTGGAGATTCAATTTCCACTTAATTATCCCCGCAAAGATTTTGCGGGAAGAGAAATTACTTTCGAGGTAACTTTAAAGCAAATAAGAGAAAAAAGAGTTCCCCCCATTGACGGCAAATTTGTCAAGAATCTAAAATTTAATAGTTTAAAAAGCCTAAGAAAACATATTAAAGAAAATATAGCAAAAACAAAGAAAAACTGGGAGGAGAAAAGGTTAAGTTCGGAAACCGTAAGGAAGGTAGTAGAAGATAGCAAGGTGGATCTTCCCTTATCTCTTGTAGAAGGGAAGGTTGATGAGAGAAGATCACAGCTAGAAAATAGATTAAAGGAAAGGGAAACTTCGCTTGAAAACTATATTAAAGACCAGAAGCTGTCCGAAAAAGAGCTGCGGGAAAAATTAAAGTCCGAAGTAGAAAAAGATCTAAAAACTTACTTTGTTTTGGAAGCTATTGCTGAACAGGAGAAAATCGAGGTAAGAGAAGAAGAGATAGAAGAAAGACTAAAATCGTTAGTAAGGGGTAAGGTGGAGGAAAAAGACATAATTAGATTAAAGAACAGTCTTGCTGCTAGTGGTGAGCTAAAAATTCTAACAGCCGAGCTAAGAAATGAAAAAGTAATTGATTTTTTGTACCACCAAGCCAAGATAGAAAGAAAACACAGGTCCTGAAAAACATAAAAACAGGTAAGGAGGATAAAGTGACTTTAATTCCTATAGTGGTCGAAAGAACAGCAAGAGGAGAAAGAGCTTATGATATCTATTCCCGATTGCTTAGAGATAGAATCATCTTTATAGGTCAGCCCATCGATGACAATGTGGCTAACACAGTAATCGCTCAGATGCTTTTCTTGGAGGTCGAGGATCCCAAGAAGGATATGAAGCTCTATATTAACTCACCAGGGGGATTAGTGACCTCAGGGCTGGCTATTTATGACACTATGCAGTATGTCCAACCAGATGTATCCACGATCTGTATGGGACAGGCGGCCAGTGCAGCTGCTCTGCTTTTGGCTGCTGGAGCTCCCGGAAAGAGACTTAGTCTTCCCAACGCTAATATTCTCATCCATCAGCCTATGGGGGGAGCACGAGGGCAGGCTAGCGATGTGGGGATTCAAGCACGACAGATTCTCAGGATCAAGGATAGATTGAATGAGATTTTTGTAGAGCACACCGGCCAGTCCAAAGAGAAGATTGAAAGAGATACCGATAGGGACTTTTATATGACGGCGGAGGAGGCTAAAGAATACGGACTCATTGATAAGGTCATTGAAAGTAAGAAGATAAAATAGTTCATTCCCTTGAATGGGCCGAAGAGGAGTATACATGAGCAAGGAAGGTAGAATAATTAAGATCGCAGGTCCCCTGGTGGTTGCTCAGGGTATCCCCAGAGCCAGAATGTTTGATGTAGTGCGGGTAGGAAAGGAAAGACTGATTGGTGAAATTCTGGAAATAAGGGGTGATAACGCTTCTATCCAGGTCTACGAGGAAACAGGGGGCTTAAAGCCGGGAGAGCCGGTTGAGTCAACTTATCAACCCTTATCAGTGGAATTAGCCCCTGGTATATTGGGAAACATATATGACGGGATACAACGTCCTTTAGATTTAATCATGGCAATGAAAGGAGACTTTATTTCTCGAGGAATCGAATTACCTGCTATTGACCGCGAAAAAGAGTGGGATTTCAAACCAACAGTGAAAGAAGGAGAAAAGGTTACGGCCGGAGATATTCTCGGAGTGGTGCAGGAGACAGAGATAGTCGAGCATCGCATCCTCGTCCCCTTTGGAATTGAGGGAAAGATAAAGAAAATAAGGGAAGGCAAAGTAAAAGTGGAAGATACTATTGCGGTAATTAGAACTCCAGAAGGAAAGGAAAAGGAAATCTCTATGCTTCAGAGATGGCCAGTGAGGAAGATGAGGCCCTACAAAAAACAATTGAATCCCGAAGAGCCTCTAATTACCGGCCAAAGGGTCATCGATACTTTCTTTCCCATTGCTAAAGGGGGAACTGCCTGTATCCCGGGCCCCTTCGGGAGCGGGAAATGCGTCTCTGGCAGAACTCCAATTCTCATGGGAGATGGAGGTATTCTTACTATAAGAGCTCTCTTTCAATTTGCTAAAAGGAAAGGAAAGCAGATAAAAGGAGAAAAATTCGAGGAAATATACGATATCTCTGAGTGGCATAATCCTTCTCTGATATCTTTAAACAGCGAGAAATTTGAAGTTTGCAAGCCTATAACGGCATACAAAGGATTCACCGATAGTATCGTTTGCATTTACACAAGAACAGGTAAGAAAGTCGAGATAACACCGATTCATCAATTATTTACCTTGAATGATGGAAAGTTAGAGGAGAAAAAAGCCGAGGAAATTAAACCCGGTAATTATCTGGCTACTCCTCGTCATATTGACTTAAACTTACCTCTTTACACTCTACCCCTTCTGGATATACTGGCTGATTCCAACCTTTACTCTTGTGATCCAGAAGTAAATATGATAGCAAGAAAATATTTGAAGTCATTGACTAAAGAAGGTAAGGTTGAAAAAAAAACACGACAGTATCTGCGAAAAGACAGAAATGTTCCCTTTAATTTGTTGACCTGCATTAAAGAGGAATTTTCTGTCTCTTTGATACCGAAAAAGGTCTGTAGTTTTCATGGTAAAAAGATTACTCTTCCTCAGAAGGTTACGCCTGAATTTAGTGAATTCCTAGCTTATGTGATGGCTGATGGGAATTTGAAAAGAAGTGGCTATTCTATAAGATTTTATAACGCTTCTCCCGAAGTGTTAGATAGGTTCTGCAAATTAGCTCAAGATTTGTTTGGAATTGCCCCTCGTGTTTATCCCCATCCTCGGGGAGGGAGAGCCTTTATTGCTCAAATAGATTGTAAGGCAGTTTTTGAATTGCTAAGAGGGTTAGGGATACCCTATATTCAAAAGGCAAAAAATGCCCATATCCCTGAATGTGTACTAAAATCCAGCGATGAATGTATTGCATCTTTCCTTTGGGAATATATAGTCTGTGATGGAAGTATTGATAAAGAGGGAAGTAGAGTAGAAATAACATCAGCAAGCAGGAAGTTAATCGAGGAACTGAGTCTCTGTCTGCCACGGTTAGGGATTATCTCTTCTATAGGCAAAAGAAAGGCCGATGGGACTTTCAGGCTATGGATAAATTCCAGTCAGCAGTTAGAAAATTTACTGAATATGGTGAAAATTAAAGGCGCGAAAAAAGAACTTTTGGCCCAGGCTATAAAAAAGGTCAAAGGAAGATGGTCTTCTATAGATGCCTTTCCTATACCCTCTTTTTTCCGACAATTCCTTAAAGGTCCAGGGATCTTGTCCTATCTCAAAGACAAAGGTATTCATGCCGAATCGTGCGCCTATAACCAGAAAAAGATTGGTACCCATACCTTATTAAGGATAGTTAATACTCTCCGCCAAAATTTCTCCATTCCTCCAGAAGTAGAAAAATTGAGCAATCTCATCCAAGAGGTTTTCTTTGATGAGGTAAAAAAAATAGAACGTGTGTTTCAAAAGACGGAAGTCTACGACCTGGAAGTGCCTCGTATGGCCAATTTTGTGGGAGGACATGGGCCTATCCTTCTCCACAATACCGTCGTTCAACACCAGCTTTCCAAATGGGTGGATGCAGATATTATCGTGTTCGCGGCGTGTGGTGAACGTGGGAACGAGGTTGCCGATGTCCTGAGAGAATTCCCCAAACTTAAGGACCCCAAGACAGGCAAACCTTTGATGGAAAGAACTGTCTTAATAGCCAATACCTCCAATATGCCGGTGGCAGCCAGGGAAGCTTCCATATACACGGGAATTACTCTGGCTGAATACTATCGAGATATGGGCTATGATGTGGCTTTGATGGCTGACTCTACCTCCCGGTGGGCTGAGGCTTTAAGAGAGATGTCAGGAAGACTTGAAGAGATGCCTGGAGAAGAGGGATATCCCGCCTATCTTCCTTCAAGATTGGCCGAATTCTATGAAAGAGCAGGAAGGATCATCTGCCTGGGACGCGATGAGCGAAAGGCAAGTTTGAGCGCCATTGGAGCAGTATCGCCTCCGGGAGGGGATCTCTCCGAACCAGTAACTCAGGCTACTTTGAGGGTGGTAAGGGTTTTCTGGGCCCTGGTGGCTGAACTAGCTTATCAACGCCACTTTCCAGCCATACATTGGCTGCGCAGCTATTCCCTCTATCTGGATAACCTGAAGGGATATTTTACACGAGAAGTGGCTGCTGACTGGATGGACCTACGAACGAGAGCCATGGCCCTTCTTCAAAAGGAGGACGAGCTAAAGGAGACGGTGAGACTGGTAGGTCTGGATGCCTTGTCTAATCAAGACCGAGTAGCTATGGAGACAGCCCGCTCACTAAGAGAGGACTTTCTTCAGCAATTTGCTTTTCACCCCATAGACACCTATGCCTCGATTAAAAAACAATATTTGATGCTTAAGATGGTTCTAAATTACTATGATGAATGTATAACCGCCTTAAAAAAAGGCGCCTCTTTGAAGGATCTTACGTCTCTTCCTGTAAGAGAAGATATTGCTAAGGCCAAGTATATTTCCGATAAAGAAGTAGAAAAAGAGATGGAAAAGATTAATCAAAAGCTTAAAGCAGAGGTTAATGAGTTAATAACCAAAACTGGGGGCACAGTATGAGAGCCAAAGAATATACCACGGTGAAGGAGCTCACTGGTCCACTAATGTTGGTAGATAAAGTATCGGATGTCGCTTATCAGGAGCTGGTAGAGATAGAACTTTATAACGGTGAAAGAAGACGGGGTAGAGTACTGGAGGTAACCTCCGAGGCGGCTTTAGTGCAATTATTTGAACGAGCTACCGAATTAGGAGTCAAGGGGGCCCAGATAAAGTTTCTCGGCAAGGGAATCCAGTTGGGAGTCTCCGGGGACATCCTGGGAAGGGTATTTGATGGATGGGGTAGACCCCGGGATGGCGCTCCACCTATCATTGCTGAGGAAAGGTTAGACATAGAGGGAAGACCAATAAATCCTGAGGCTCGAGCCTACCCAGATGAATTCATCCAGACAGGAATATCAGCCATTGATGGTCTTAATACTTTGTCAAGGGGGCAGAAACTACCTATCTTCTCCGGAGCCGGCCTGCCCCACATACAGGTTGCTGCTCAAATCGCTCGACAAGCCAGAGTTTTAGGAAAAGAAGAAGAATTTGGAGTAGTCTTCGCTGCTATGGGTATAACCTTTGAGGAGGCAAATTTCTTTGTCTCCGATTTTGAAAGATCAGGCGCTATTGAGAAAACTACGCTTTTTTTGAACCTTGCCGATGATCCGGTAATTGAGAGGATCTCCACGCCCAGAATGGCCTTAACCTGTGCTGAATACCTGGCCTTTGAAAAAGGGATGCATATCCTGGTTATCTTAATTGATATGACTAACTATGCAGAGGCTCTGCGGGAACTATCTGCAGCCAGGAGGGAGGTCCCGGGAAGAAGGGGATACCCAGGTTACCTTTACACAGATCTGGCTAGCATTTACGAGCGAGCGGGAAGAATCAAAGAAAAAGAAGGCTCCATTACTTTAATTCCCATTTTAACTATGCCCGACGATGATAAAACCCATCCCATTCCTGATCTTACCGGCTACATCACTGAAGGGCAGATAATACTCCAAAGAAATCTTCATCAAAAGGGAATCTATCCCCCTATTAGCGTTCTTCCCTCTTTATCTCGTTTAATGGATGAGGGAGTCGGAGAAGACAAAACCCGGGAAGATCATCGCGAACTTTCCAACCAACTTTACGCTGCCTATGCTCAAGGTATGGAAATCAGAGAACTGGCCCTGGTTATGGGAGAAGCAACTTTGAGTGAGATGGATAAAAAATATCTTCGATTCGCTGATGAATTTGAACAGGAATTTGTCTCTCAGGCGGAAAATGAAAATAGGGAGATAGAGGAGACTCTAGATATTGGCTGGAATCTCTTAAAGATGATTCCTACCCCGGAATTAAAAAGAGTGAGGGACGAGTTTATAAAAAAATACGGCAATCGAGAAGAGCCGAAAGAGTGAGGTTCCAACTTGCCTGAAATTCCGCAGGTCAATCCCACCAGGATGGAGCTTCTAAAACAGAAACAAAGATTAGTCATGGCTCAAAGAGCCCATGACCTTTTAGAAGACAAAAGAGATGATTTGATCCAAAGGTTCCTTCCCCTAGTTAAAGAAGTACGGGAAATGCGAAGCAAGGTTAGACAAGAGCTGGAAAGGATCTATGCCGATTTTCAGATCTCGAAGATGCTGAGCTCCGAAAAGGAGATAGAAGAAGCTCTTATGTGGACAGAGATGCGAATGGATGTAGAAATCTCAGGTTATACTCTCATGAAAGCTCCTCAATACAGATTAACCACCGAGGGAGAACCCTTATGTTATGGTTTTTATGGGACTAACTGGAAGCTAGATCTTGCTTTGAGATCGTTTTTGAATCTCGTTCCCTCGCTACTTCATCTGGCTGAGAAGGAGAATGAGGTTCAGGGGCTAGCTAAAGAAATAGAGCGAACTAGAAGAAGGGTAAATGCCCTCGAGTATATCTTCATTCCCATAGTGGAACAGACGGTAAAGCACATAACGATGAAGCTCGAAGAACGGGAAAGAGCACATATCATTAACCTTATGAAAATAAAGGAAATGATGGAAAAAACTTTCGCCTCTTAAGGGAATCTCCTGGCCAATATTTCCTTTTTTATGAGTTTGGCAACTCGCTCTGCCGCTCCAAACCCTCCCATTCTTTCCTTACCCATTTTTACTATCTCTCTCAATTGTCTTGGACTTTTAAGAAGAAGTGAACAGACCTCATCAGCTACCGCCTCCCCGTTTCTATCCACTATATAAATAGCTCCTCCTAAAAGAGTTCGCTGGATACGTAAAAACTTCTCCGTGACTTGCGGACCCCTCCCGGGAAAACTCACCACCGGTTTTCCCAGGCCGACCGCCTGCTCGTTACCCATGCCCGATAGACCAATAATTACCTGTGAGCGACTCACCAGGTCACCAAATTTGCCCCTAATTATTTTAATAATCAGTCCCTGATGGGAGACCAAATCGGCAATTAGGCTGCTTTCTTGTCGGGAGGGGACAGCCTCGGTTATCTTCCATCCATGCTCTCTGGAAGCTACTGATCTCAGTCTTTCTAAACTAAGGGAGGCCGGTAAGGCAAGAAGAAAATGAACTCTCCCTGAAAAAGAAACTCTTTTCTCAATTGAGGTCACCGCATCTAAAATAACAGGGAAATTATCATAAGCATCCCTTTTACTACCAGGAAGAATCCCGACCACATATCTATTCTTTTCTATCCCAAAATCCTCATCAGTTATCTTTAAACAGTCCATCATTACATTCCCCACATAGGTAGCCCTAACCCCAAAATCTTGAAGGGAGCGGGTTGTGGGTTCATCTCGGGGAAGAACCAGCTGGCAACTCCTTTTAATCAACCACTTTTCTATTCTATAATGTTCCTTTAGTCCTTTGACATGATCTGACTTTGCCGTGGGAAGAAAAATTATGGGTTTTTTGACGAAAAGGGAAGAAAGCAAAATTAGAAAGACATCGCCTACACATACGACCATGTCAACAAGGTCTCGCTCGGATCTCAAAACCCTTATCTCCTCTTTAAACCGTCCTAGCCAGCCTGAAACTATATCCCTGGATAAATAAAACGGATTAAGCCCTACAAACCCGCCGCTGGGTGTTAATTTACGAGGCCCGAGAATTAATATCCTCAGTGGCTCATAAGCCTTGCCCTCTCCCACCAGAGGCAGAGCTTTAATTTCTATCTGGGGTACTTCATTGACAAGTTTTTCAATTATGGCTGCCGCAATCAAATCCTCGGCATATCCATTGGAAAGAAAAAGAATTCTTTTTCTGAACCGCTTCATCAACCTTTAAAAGCCTTTAAAGTTTTTTCTTGGCGAGAGGAATGGAGCCTCAAAAGTCCCATTGCCAAACCAATTATTACCCAAAACAATAGTCCAATCGGGAAGAAGTCAAGGAAAGTCTCTACCGTTCCATGAACTAAAGCAGCCAGAATGCTCAGACTACAACCACCAATTATACCACCAGCGACAAGAAAAGAGTATCTTCGTAGATACCTTACGGAACTATGAAAAAAAATGGCTATAACCAACAAAAGCGATGCTAATCCTACTATACCCAATTCACAGAGATAATCGAGGTAAAGATTATGAGCGGTAAGAACGGTCGATCGACCAGGAGTTTCCTCCCAGAACTGTGGTCTGCCTGACTCGTTAAGTAGTTCAAATCCCGGGTTGAAGATCAATTTTGTTGTATCTAATATTGTCTTTTCTCTTTCCCCCCTTGAACTACGGGAGGATGACTCTATCAGTCTAAGATCATCAAACCAGACGCTTCCTTCCCCCTGCCTTTTACCCAGTTTTATCCTCATTTTTAGTGTACCAGGAGGAGTGTAAACCTGCGTCTTTTTTAATCTCCAAGAAGAGCCGGCATTAACAACTCCCCACTCTCTTGCTATAACCTTGTTCTTATCATCTAGACACTCCAGAGTGAGAAAGGTATTTCCACCCTTAATCTTTTCAGAAGAGGCTATATCAGACCTTACACGCGCACTTAAAGTATAATATCTTTCAGCTTTCACTGGTACATCCTGCCAGAACCAGCTCCAGGCCACGGTAGCCTTTATACATCTCGTCCCTTCATAAGAATTCGCGGTCTCAACAATCCATTCTCTTTCGGGACTCTCTCTCGGGGATACCAATTTATAAGTACCCAATCCCGATCCAACCAGTGGATAGCTTTTGAATATGCGAGGTACTACCTTTCTCCAGGTGTAAATTCTACGACCGGGACTACCATATTTAGGGATAGTCTTGATTATCACTCCATAATTAAAGAAAGTAAAAATAAAAAGACCCGCCACAACAATAAGAAAAACTTTCCAGTTCTTGATAAGAAGGATTACCATTATTACCAAAAAAACTGCCGTCATACCTCCTAAAGACCTACTTAATACTAAACAGACAAGGCCTAATATGGCCAGGATTCCTGGCAGGATTTTTCTTTTTAGTTCTTTTTGAACCAGTAATGAAACAAAAGAAAGAGGAAGAATGAGGTCCAGATATTTGGCAAACTTATTAGGATTGCCCAGAGTTGAGCCCAGGCCTTCCTTTGAGTGCAGGCCAATAGTTATAAAGCCAATCCTATGTTCTAGCTCAAATCCAGTGCAATACTGGACAATGCCAAAGACGGTAACCACTGTGGCCGAAAGGAGAGCTGCGGTTAATACTTTTCGGGCTCTATGCTCACTCCTGATGTTATCCGCTATAAGAAGACAGGTTAGAGGATAAAAAATGAAAAGTGCAAAAGAACCAAAACTTAAGATTTTATCAACAGAGAAAATTACGGAAAGCCCTACTGCGATGATGAAACCCAAAAGAGCCCATCCAAAAATTCTGGGTTTAAAATCCAAAATCTTCCTATAATTTTTCTTGCGAAACCACAGGATTAATGCTACCAATAGGGCTACATAGCTGGCCGGAGAAAAAAAAGGTAAGAAAAATATAAAAAAGAAAATAGATTTATCCATCACTTTATCAATTTTTTCGCAGGCTTGCATTTCATACCCTCACGCCAACCCATAAGGTAATAATGAGAGGCTATTAATTTCACCAGCAAACTAAACAGCCAATTTATGCGGTGTCCTTCAGCAAAGGAAAGAATTTTTCTGCCCTCTTTATTTTTGTCTATCCATTTGCCTATAAAGGCCAAGAGAAAGAGAGGGTTACATTGGGTGGCCAATCTCACACTCAGGTGAGGGTGTTTCTGGTAATACAGAGCTCCACTTGTCCCCCGCATTTTCTCCTTTTCACAAAGAGAGGGTAAATCAGAAAGACTTTTTTTCTTAAAATGATATCCCAGAGCATGCCGATTTTTTTTGCATTTTACCCCTGCTTTTCTTAACCTATAGCCTAATTCCAAATCCTGCCAGCCATAGGCCAATAGATCCTCATCAAACCCACCTACTTCCAAGAGATGTTTTCTTGCCACCGAGACGTTGGCTGTATCAAATGGTGAAAAAGAAAGGTCAAAGATACTTTTTCTCTTTTTCCCTATTTGTTTGAAACTGGGCACCCAAATTAATTCACCATTAACTATGACATCCTGGTATTTTTTGTGATAACTCATATGCTGTGCGATGAAATCGGGGATAACTACCACATCACTGTCAGTAAAAATGATATACTCACCCTTCGCCTTTCTTATTCCTCTATTTCGTGTCCTGGGTATGCCCATCCTTTTCTCATTTCTCAAATATTTAAATTTGCAAGAAGGAGATAAAGACTCTATCATAGTTTCGGTATCATCTGTTGAGCCATCATCAATGAGGATTATCTCATATTTATCCTTCGGATAACTCTGATTAAACAACGCCTCTAGTGATTTTTTAAGGATCCACCATCTATTATAGGTAGGGATGATGACGCTTACCTCAACCATTGTTCACATCCTCAATTTCTGCTTCTCCAGTCCTTCTTTTAGACCCTCAGCATAGGCATGGATAAGGTAGAATTTAGTCAAAAATGGCCGCATGAACCTTTGCCAATGAGTCTGATGGAAAACCTCCATATCCCTATTTATCAATTTCTTAAAAGGAATCA